>CAZLGI010000135.1:0-4949 GCA_964558995.1 uncultured Carnobacteriaceae bacterium
AGCATTTACCAATACGTGCATCCAAACGTATGTGAAAGCTGTCAATTACAAATGGGTTATACAGTTCTAAGTGAAGGTAGCGCATGGAACACAATGCCTACACATACTCATGAACGTCGTATGGAAACATACCTATACTTCGACATGGAAGCAGATACTCGCGTATTCCACTTCATGGGTGAGCCTTCAGAAACAAAACACTTAGTATTAGCTAACGAACAAGCAATCATTTCACCAAGCTGGTCAATCCATACAGGTGTTGGTACATCAGACTACACGTTCATCTGGGCTATGTGTGGAGAAAATATCACATATGACGACATGGACCACGTAGCAATGGAAGACTTAAAATAATTGATTAAAAATTGCGTTTTGACTCGGTTCAAATGAATCGAGTCAACGCTTTTGCTTTTCCAGACTCACCTATATTAGGAGGAAATAATATGTTCAAATTTGATATGAGTTCATTTTCACTAGAAGGTAAAGTAGCATTAGTTACAGGAGCAACATACGGAATTGGTTTTGCAATGGCCAGTGCATTAGCGGAAGCTGGCGCAACAGTTACGTTTAACGACATCAACCAAGATCTAGTAGATCAAGGTGTTGCGGCATATAAAGAAGCTGGAATCGAAGCTCACGGTTACGTAGCAGACGTTACAGACGAAGATGAAATAAACGAATTAGTTCAAAAAATTAAAACAGACGTTGGTGCTGTTGATATTCTAGTTAACAACGCTGGAATCATCAAACGTATTCCAATGATTGAAATGACAGCTGCAGAATGGCGTCAAGTTATCGACATCGATTTAACTGGACCATTCATCGTTGCCAAAGCAGTTCTTCCTGACATGATCGAAAAAGGTCACGGAAAAATTATTAACATCGCATCGCTAATGAGTGAATTAGGCCGTGAAACAGTAAGTGCTTATGCAGCTGCTAAAGGCGGACTAAAAATGTTAACGAAAAATATTGCTGCTGAATACGGTGAGCATAATATCCAATGTAATGCTATTGGACCTGGATATATCGAAACACCACAAACTGCACCATTACGTGTAGAGGGTCACCCATTCAACAACTTTATTATCGACAAAACTCCAGCAGCTCGTTGGGGAACACCAGAAGACTTAAAAGGGCCAGCAGTATTCTTGGCTTCAGAAGCTTCTAACTTTGTAAATGGTCATACATTATTCGTAGATGGTGGATTACTATCATCAATCGGTAAACAACCATAAGAATCGTTTTATGAACAAATGAGATCATAACAGTAGGACGGCCGAAGATGGAATATCTGAAGCCGTCCTTATTTGTCACATATGGATAGAAGGAGGGGTTTTATGACAGAAAAAAAGTTATACGGTACTGTGTTAGTAAAAGCTGATTTAATATTGGAGTATCTTTATGAAACTTCTGCCCCTCAATCACTTGCGGCAATTTCTGAAAATACTGGTTTAACAAAATCAACAACCTCGAAAATTCTCGATACATTGGAACATATTGGTTATGTTATAAAAAATAACCAAACAAAAACCTACACAATTGGCTTCAAATTGATTAAGTATTCCTCTAAAGAAATGAATCAAATGGATCTCGAAGCACACGTGTTTTCACACCTTCAACGTCTACATGAGCAATTTGATGAAACGGTTCATTTAGGAATTTATCAAAATGATCAAATCGTGACAGTCAATAAGTTTCAATCCAGCAAACCAGTTGTATGTATTTCTTCAGAAGTCGGCGAAACAAAGGATTTGTACAGCTCAGGTATGGGGAAAGCTGTTTTAGCTGAATTAGATGATAAAACCCTATTAAGTTATATTAATAACCATGATTTTATCGCAAAAACGGCTAAGACAATTGCCGGCACACAGCGCTTGTTGGCTGAATTAGAAGAAATTCGCGAACAAGGGTATTCAATCGATAATGAAGAAAACGAAGAAGGTGTCTACTGTATTGGGGCATCAATTACCAACGAATCTGCAAATAAGCAGAAAGTTATCTTAGGTGCATTTAGTATTAGCATTCCAATCTTCCGAGCAACTGATGATGTCGTAGTAGAATTGGCAGAAACTGTTATTGCGATTAAGAAACAAATCGTTAGTAGTTTCAAATAAGGAGGAAGTTAAATGAAATTATCAATCTTAAATAAAGACAATGGTGTATTAGTAGAAAAAGATATTAAGCATAAAGGTTATGTGTATCACGAAGCAGCTTTTGAAGAAGGCGATCAAATTAAATTGACTCTTGATAAAGCTGGGCAATTCGTTAAGGTAAAACTTCATGATGCTATGGCTGAATCGATTATTTTCGTTAAAGGAGATAGCTGGACTTATACTATTCCTGATGAAAAATCAATTAAAAAAGCATACACACCACTTGCTTACTCTGGTGAGAAAAACTATATTACGGCAGAAATTCCAAGTGAAGAGGAAGTCTATGCTTACCGTAATCTAGCGTTCAACCCGTTTGATCAAAACAAAAAAGAAGAAGCGTTCCCACACGCTGATGCAAACGTTGAAACACGTAACGATGCAACGTTCTTTGCACGAAACGCAATTGATGGCATTTTAGCGAACGAAGGACACGGCTACTGGCCATACCAATCATGGGGAATCAATCGCCAAGCAGACGCAACAATGCGCGTTTATTTTGGTAAAGATGTTGAAGTTGACCGCGCAGGAATTACTCTACGTGCAGACTTCCCACATGATAGCTATTGGACACAAGCAACGCTAGAATTCTCTGATGGATCACGCGAAGTTGTTTCTCTAGAAAAAGACGAACGCCCACAATACTTCGACTTTGAAAAACGTATAGTTGAATGGGTAGAAATCAAAGAATTAATCAAAGCAGAAGACGAGTCACCGTTCCCGGCGTTGTCACAACTAGAGATTTACGGCCGTTACGTGAAGTAAGCTGATGTTTGGACTAGAAACAATTCAAATCGTCATGCTGATTGTCAGTGCATTGATTGTAGGTTTTTCAAAAGCAGGCATTCAAGGTGCAACCATGCCAGCAGTTGCGATGATGGCACTGATTTTCGGCGGAAAAGAATCAGCTGGAATTATGTTGCCGATGCTGATAGTAGGTGATTTAGTCGCAATCTTTAAGTATGGCAAACAAGGAACAATGCGAGATGTCGTGCGGCTAATGCCTATTACAGTAGTTGGTATTGTGCTAGGCGCTATAATTGGCGAACAATTAGATGATTCACAATTCAAATTCCTTTTAGGTGTGATTGTGCTAATCTGTTTAATCTTGCTTGTCGTTCGTCAATTAAGTAAAAAGTCTGTTTCCATACCAGATAACAAACTGTATCACTGGTTTGTCGGAGCTACTAGCGGTTTCTCATCAATGGTAGGAAATGCAGCAGGACCCATTTTCAACGTTTACTTACTCGCACAAGATCTTAAAAAGACCACAATGATCGGAACAACAGCATGGTTTTTCTTTCTTGTTAACTTGATAAAAGTTCCATTTCATGTCTTTATGTGGGGAACAATTAACACCGAATCAATTAAGTACACTGTGATAGCGCTCCCGTTTATCGGGCTAGGTGCTTTAGTTGGGATTTGGATTATTAAGAATATTAGTGAGAAGTGGTACCGTTATTTAGTCATGCTGATGACAGCAGTTGCAGCGATACGTTTATTGTTATAAAAGAAAAGCTCTCTTATAGACTGACATAGCGATTTGAGACACATATAAAACACCATCTTTAGGCTGCTTGCGCCCCGAATTCCTTGGGCGTCAGGTAGCCTAATTTTTCTAGGATTCGGTCTTCGTTGTAATAACGGATGTATGCGTTAACCTTATCCACGACCTGGCTATTGTGCAGTGAATTGAATTTGACGTACTGGAATTCCTCCGATTTGATAGTGGAATGGAACGATTCGATGACCGCATTATCCCAACAGTTGCCACGCCGCGACATGCTGCTGATGAGGTGGCTTTCCCTAACCAATGCCTGATAGACATACGATGTATACACGCTCCCTTGATCAGAGTGGATGATTACACCCTCCGGGTTCCCGCGTTTCTCCAGCGCCGCTTTCAAGGTATCAGTCACCAATGGTGTCTGTTGGTGACTGTACATTTTGTACGCGACAATCTCATTGTTGAACAGGTCAATAATCGTCGACAAGTACATGGTCGAGCTTCCGTACTGGATATACGTGATATCCGTCACCCATTTTTGGTTTGGTGCAAAAGCCGTGAAATCACGCTGAAGAAGATTTGGCGCTATTATGACAGATTCACCTTGTGACTGCCATTTCCGTTTCGGCTTGACCCGACATTGTAAATGATGCTTTTGCATGATTGTTTGAACGGTATTGCGGTGCCGGTCCAGATTGTACGCCGATTTCAATAACTTCTTGATTTTACGGTGCCCAAAACGATACTTCGTTTTCTTGCACAACGCGATAATCGCTTCCTCCACTTCCGTCAATACGCTTGTGGGTCCTTCGGCCAACCACCGATAATAAGTGGAGCGCGCCACTCCCAAAGCGGATAAAATAGCCGTTACCGTATATTTTTTCCGGAATTTTCCAACCAGTTTCAGAACGAGTTCTTTTCCAACTCCTTTTTCATTTCCAAATACTTTTTTAAGATTTCATTCTCCATTTTCAAATGGGCATTTTGGCGCTCTTTCTTCTCTGCCTCGCTTGCGAATTCCGGTCCATGCCCAAACGAATATTGTTTGCCTATGGGCTGATCGAAGCGATGAATTTCATTTGCGCGGTACCATCTCATCCATGTCTCAACCTGCGACTTATTTTTGATCCCATGTTTCGCCATAATTTCTTTCGTTGTCAGTTGGCCACTCATTTTGTCTTTCACAACTGCCCACTTCGTCTTGCTTGAATATACGTTTTTGCCCATGCAAAAACACCTCCGATTTCAGTACTTGTAGTAAGTGTACCATTTCGAAGGTGTTTTATATTGTC
>CAZLGI010000136.1:0-4912 GCA_964558995.1 uncultured Carnobacteriaceae bacterium
CGGTACGTTTCTTGAGCAGGTACCCATACTTCCACGTCATAAGTTTTCGCTGCTGCAAAGCCCATGTCTCCTGTACATAAAACAATCGTACGGAATGGTAAGTCTAACTTACGCAATACGCTCTCGGCGTCGTTAGTCATTTTCTCTAGTTCTTCATAAGATGTTTCTGATTTACTGAATTTCACTAGCTCGACTTTGTGGAATTGGTGCATACGAATCAATCCACGTGTATCACGGCCTGCGCTTCCTGCTTCAGAACGGAATGAAGGGCTCATCGCTGTGAAGTAAACTGGTAGATCCGCTTCGTTTAAGATTTCATCACGGAAGTAGTTAGTTAAAGGAACTTCTGCCGTTGGAATTAAAGTAAAGTTACGTTCATCCTGTAATTGGAATACATCTTCCTTAAATTTCGGGAATTGTCCTGTCGCGAACATTGATGCTTCGTTTACGATATAAGGTGGAATCATTTCTGTATAGCCGTGTTCGTCAATGTGTAAGTCCAGCATAAAGTTGTAACAGGCACGTTCTAAGCGAGCGCCCAGTCCTTTATAGAAGACAAAACGAGAACCCGTTACTTTTGCTGCACGTTCGAAGTCTAAAATACCTAAGTCTTCTCCGATTTCGTAGTGCGCCTTTGGTTCGAAGTCAAATTGAGGTATTTCGCCAACTCTTCTAACTTCCACGTTATCTTCTTCATCTTCTCCTACTGGCACAGATTCATGCGGCAGGTTCGGCAAACGCGTTGCGATATAAGTTGTTTTTTCTTCGATCTCATCTAACTCTGTATCTAATTGTTTAATTTGATCGCCAACTTTTTTCATTTCAGCGATTTTTTCATCTGCATCTGCTTTTTCTCGTTTCAAACGGGCAATTTCTTGAGACACTTGGTTTCTTGTTTGTTTTAATTGTTCTGTTTCAACAATTTTCTCACGTCTTTGTTCGTCTAGTTGCTTGAATTCAGCTAATTCGTGCTCCTCTACGCCTCGTGTAAGTAACTTTTCCACTAAACCATCGTAATCTTCGCGTAGCATTTTAACATCTAACATTATGTTCCCTCCTAGTTTTGTATAAAAAAAGCCATTCCATCCCCTTGTCTTGGGACGAAATGGCTTTGGATCGCGGTACCACCCAGCTTCAAATATCAAAGATACTTGCTCTTTAAGACGATAACGGACGACCCGAAACAATTTAATTGTTATACGTTCATTGTTTAGTTTCATGTGTGGATTCAACAATGATCTAGATCGGTTTTCACCAGCCACCGACTCTCTACGCTAAAATCACTATTTACTATTCACATGCCTTACTTGATTCGTGCTATTAAATTACTTTCATTTTACTAAATTTGTAATCGTAAAGTCAATCCTTAGTTGAAAAATCCAGTAATGAAGTCTGTGATGCTATTCCAAGCGTCAGTTGCTGTATTGGCAGTCCATCTCCACGCTAGTGTGAAGAAGCTTGCTTTTTCAACAGTTTCGGCAACGGCAACAGAAACATTATTTGTTTCTCCATCTAAGTAACCTAAGTCATCGCCTTCAATTGAAATTGCTACGTTACCAACTTCAGTGTTAGCTTCGATTGGCGCTTCAACTAAACCATCATCGTTTAACAGATTTTGATTCAGAGACAATTCTGTTTGGATCTCACGTTCTTCTTGATTTGGCGTCACAACAGTTAGGTCGCCACTGTAAATTAGCGGCACTTCTTCTTCTTTACCACTTGCGACAGGCAGGTTGTCTTCTGTTTCGACAGGTGTGCCACTCTCAATCAATTGAACTTTTTCAAAGTTGTCAAAAGCAAAGTCCATTAAACGGCCAGTTTCTAGGAAACGGTCATCATTATCTGCCGTTCCGATCACAACCGTAATGATACGCATGTCATTTTCGACTGCAGTTCCAGTAAATGATGCTCCTGAGTCGTCATTTGTTCCAGTTTTCAAACCATCTAGACCTGGACGGTAGTAAGGCATTTCTGGCAACATCCAGTTATAAGTCGACATTTGAATTTCATCGCCTGAACCTTCCATAAAGACTTTCGAAACGATTGATGTTGTTTCAAGGACTTCTGGAAAATCTTCAATTAAGCGATCTGCTAAATAGGCAACATCACGAGCAGTCATGTGGTTCTCAATATCAATTGGTGCTTCTGGATACATGTAGCCTAAATCGTTCGCATAGCTATTCGGCAAACCACTTGAGTTGAAAATTTGGTAGTCGCTCATGCCCCACTCATCCAATTTTGCAGTCATCATGTCAACGAAAGCTGGTTCAGAACCGGCTACTAATTCAGCAACTGCGATTGACGCACCATTTGCTGAATAAATAAGCATTGCTTCGTACATATCACGAACGTTATAAGTGAAATCTTGACGTAAAGGAACGTTAGATAAGCCATAGTTTTGGCTGATTAAGTAAGCATAGTCGCTCACTGGAACAGCCGTATCCCAAGAAATCTCTCCATTTTCAATTGCTTCTAAAAGAATATAAACACTTAGCATTTTCGTCATTGACGCAATACCTAGAGATTCATTTCCATTTTGGTCAAAAAGAATTTTATTTGTTTCGCTATCAATAACAAATGCAGCCTTTGCATTTACGGTGATGGGTTCAACGGCGGCAGATATGTTAGAGACGGATATAAAAGAACTTGCCAAAAGGCTGCTAGTTAATACGCCTATTGTCCATTTTTTAATTTGATTAGTTTTCATTCTTGGTATTCTACTCCATTCAATTTACTTCTAGTATTATGTGTCAGTTATACGCCTATTATCGTACTGGAAATAAGCATAAAAAACAATCATTTACCTGGCTTATTTAAAGAAAATACTCGCAAAACGGCTCAGCCGTTGCTTGCGAGTTAATTGTCTGTCTGGTTTAAAGGAAGATGCATGGTGAATTTGGTTTCTTCGTCATTTGACTCGGCGTAAATATAGCCGCCATGCAAGGTAATAATGCTTTGAGAAATGGCCAAGCCTAGCCCCGTGCCGCCTGTATGTTGTGAACGGGATGACTCTACTCGGTAAAAACGATTGAATAATTCGTCTAAAGATTCTTGTGGAATTTTTTGGCCATCATTCACAATGGAGATAATCGCTTCTGAACCGACCTTTTCGGCATTTATTTTGACCCACTTGCCGCCTCTTCCATATTTCAAGGCGTTTGAAATCAGGTTATTGAATACTCGAGCGATTTTATCGACATCAACTTCAATCATTAGATCATCTGTTTTAACAGAGACGATGATTTCCATATTTTTGCGGCCTGATTCGAGTTCGAATTCGGCTGCAATTTGCTCTAAGAAATTATTTAATTTAATTTTTCTAACTGCTAAAGGGGTGGATGGTTGGCGAACTTTCGTATATTCGAATAAATCATCCACGAGCACTTTCATTTGTAGTGCTTTTGTATAAGCAATATGGATATAGCGCTCAACATCTTCAATTGAAGAAAATTGTTGTTCTTCAATCAAACCTAGGTAGCCGATGATGGAAGTCAGCGGTGTTCTAATATCGTGGCTAACGTTTGTAATCAATTCGTCTTTCGACTGTTCGATTTTACGTTCTTCTTCCATTGCCGTAACTGTGCTCTCAACTAAGGTGTTGATGCTCGTGACAACATCATTCATGCTCCCGGTTAATTGTGTGTCAATTCGGTGGTCAAAATGTCCCGACGCGATATAATGCAATTCATCTAAAATATGGCTCAACTGCATTTGTAAATAGCGGCGATACAACCGCCAGGATGTAAACAAGGCAGCAAAAATAACTGCAATCAACCAAACGTAAGGTTGATAGAGCATCAGGATGCTCTCAATAAAAAATAGCACATTCATTAAGGCTGTTTCAGAGAGAAATTCTGGTGGCGTTTGAACGACTTGATTAAATATCAGTAACAGACCCATGTATATGAAATACATAATTCCCATCGTGATAATTGCTTCAAAAATCAGTTCGCCGAGTTCTCTTTTAGTTAATTTCATCTTAAACAAGGTCGCGATCCTTTCCTATTCAGAAATCTTGTAGCCAACGCCCCAAACGGTTTGGACAACTTTGTCTCCGCCAGTTGCTTTTTCGATTTTATCGCGCAAATGACTCACATGAACCATAACAGTTTTAGCTGAAACGATGCTCTCTTGCATCCAAACACGCTCAAAGATTTCATCGGCACTGAAGACTTGGTTCAAATTGCTCGCAAGCAAGTATAAAATACCAAACTCTAGTGCTGTTAATTGAATTTCTTTACCCGTTAGTGTGATCACTTCATGAGATTCTTTTGTAATGACTAAGGGTCCTACTTCAATTACGTTCATTTCTGATTCTTGTTTCATTCTTAGCGAACGACGAATCAGCGATTTAATACGCGCCATGACTTCTAATGGATTAAACGGCTTTGATACATAGTCATCTGCACCTGAAGTTAATCCTTGGATTTTATCCATGTCAGTAGATTTCGCACTCAGAATTAAAACAGGCGTGTGATTATCATTTTCGCGTAATTCCTCTAATACGGTAATACCATCTTTTTTCGGCATCATTACATCTAAGATGATTAATTCAATATCCAAATTTTGTTTCAAACTTTGGAGAGCTTCAACACCATTATATGCTTTTAATGGCTCGTATCCTTCGTTTTCACAATATATACTTAATAAATCAACAATTTCACGATCATCATCAACGATTAAAATTTTCGTCATAGCTTGCCCCTCCATTTTGGCCTTTATTAGTAGTAAGTGTATCACAAAGATGTGGGGTGATTAATTAAGAAAACCTCAAATTTATGCGAGCGTTGGATTTTTGGTAAATAGAAAAACTGATTTTTCGGCAGCTAGAATGGAAGGTTTTCATTTCCCTTCTGTCAGAGCTAAGGGAGTGTCTCCTCTCAAATTCCACCTCACCTCCAGCCAAGCCACA
>CAZLGI010000137.1:0-4861 GCA_964558995.1 uncultured Carnobacteriaceae bacterium
GTACCGTTTTCGAAAAAAATGGTTTTAAGGCATTTAATTGAATTATACAATTACGATTTTAGTGAGTTTACCGATGAAGATGTGAATGAATTTGGTCTGTATGACTACAAATTTCTCGACCACTATTGGACCGAACCAGATCGCTATCCTTTTTTTATCAAAGTGGATGGCCAGTACGCTGGTTTTGCCTTGGTTAGGAAACACGGAGATGTGGCTGCTTTTTCAATGGCCGAGTTTTTTGTGATGAAAAGGTACCGGAAAATGGGGGTTGGAAAGACGGTTGCCCTTTATTTGTTTAATACGTTTAAAGGTAAGTGGGAATTATCGGCTGTTGAAGAAAACGTACCGGCGCAGATGTTTTGGCGCAAAGTAATTCATGAGCATTCAAACGGAAAATTTAGCGAAAAAATTAGTGATTTTGATGATTCAATTTTTACGTTTGAAACTTAAAAGTTCCCTTCTCATATTGAGGAGTTTTTTTCGTGATAAGGACAAATTCACTTTTTTCACCTATAATACCAATAGTATAGACGATTATTTACGGAGGTTTTACGATGAACCAGTCTCACCCTTTTACCAAATTTTATAAAAAAACATTGTCTGAACGGGTTCAAGCTTTAGAGGAAGCTGGCGTTTTGCGCGAGGAAATCTCAGTGGACTTGGCGCCAGACGTGGCCAACAGCATGATTGAAAACCAAATCGCGACATACCAATTACCTTATGGCGTTGCCCCGCATTTTTTGATCGACGGGGAAGAATTTGTTGTGCCAATGGTAATCGAGGAGCCGTCAGTTATTGCGGCTGCCAGTTCAGCAGCAAAACTTTTCAAAGCGCACGGCGGTTTTCAAACGGCGATTACCGAGCGAGTGATGATTGGGCAAGCGATTTTGACCAATGTGCCGAATATCAAAAAAGCGATGCAAACGATTGAGGAAAATGAAGCCACACTGATTCGAGTTGCGCATGAGTCCCACCCTTCTATCGTTCGTCGTGGCGGCGGAGTGCATTCGATTCGCGTCAGAGAAGTTGCGGAGAATGCTGAAATCGGATCGCCAGATTTTTTAATTGTTCATTTGAATATTGGTACGCTTGAAGCAATGGGCGCGAATATGACCAACACGATGATGGAGGCAGTATTGCCCTTGCTTGAAAAATACTCTGGCGGTGAAGCTTTGATGGGCATTTTGTCCAATTATGCAACCGAGTGCTTAGCGACCGCAACTTGCCGAATTCCGGCTGATGCTCTGGCCAAAGGAAACATGAGCGGTAAAGAGGTTCGTGACCGCCTGATTCTCGCTTCACAAGTAGCTTTTGTCGATCCTTACCGCGCCGTCACTCACAATAAAGGCATTATGAACGGTATTGACGCAGTAGTGATCGCAAGCGGCAACGACTGGCGCGCCATCGAAGCCGGCATTCACGCTTACGCAGCGCGCGACGGACAATATCGCAGCCTGTCCCGCTGGAAAAAAGCTGACAATGGCGACTTGCTTGGCGAGTTGACCGTGCCATTACCAGTTGGTGCAGTCGGTGGTTCGATTTCCTTCCATCCAGGCGCCAAACTAACCCATCACATTTTGGACACACCAAACGCTGAAAAGTTAGAAGCTATTATCGCCTCAGTTGGCCTAGCGCAAAACTTCTCCGCCATCCGAGCCCTAGTGACAGATGGCATCCAAAAAGGACACATGGGCTTGCAATCCCGCTCCCTAGCGATCAGCGTCGGCGCAAAAGATGACGAGATTGAGCTAGTCTCAAAAGAGTTGAATAAGAGTAAGCAAATGAATCTGAAAACAGCCAAAGAAATCTTGGCTGAATTAAGGAATGGTTGAGCTTAGATGGAATCAGAAAAGCGGACTTGTTATGCGAACTCTGATTGTCAACTGAACCAAGCTATCACCCAAACCAAAAAGCGCCCTCGAAAGCGCAGGTCTTACCTGCTTTCGAGGGCGCTATTATTATTTAATCAAATAATAGCGTTTGTGATCTTTAATTCCAGCGAGACAAACTCTAGAAGGATCTTCTGCTGTTTCCACGGTGAAGGCTGAACCGTCTTGTGGTAGTTCTTGCAAGAAGAATTGTTCATATTCTGCCACACTCACTTGTCGGCGGGCATTTAATAGATTGGTATGTGTTTGTGCCTGTAATTGGTTTTCAAAACCATCCACTAACACGCCACTGAAAAATTCACCGACCGCTCCGGAGCCGTAACTGAATAAACCAATTCGATCTCCTGCCGATAAAGATTTTGAATGCTCCAATAAGGAAAGTAAACTCAAGTACAAGGACCCGGTATAAATATTTCCAACATCTCGATTATACGTAATACTAGCTTGGAAAGCTTCTTGTAATGCTGTTTGCTTTTCACTATCCACTTCGTCCAAAACGACTTGTAAAGCCTTTTTCCCCATTTTGGTATAAGGGAGGTGGAAAGTTAGCGCCGCCATGTCCGCTAGACCGAGCTGGGTTTTCTTTTTGAATGCGTCCCAGGTTTGGCTGAAAAAGGACAAATATTGCTCGTTGGAGAATTTGCCATCAACCATCGCGAATTCCGAATAAACTGGGCGCCAGAAATCCATAATATCTTTGGTCAGATAAGCGGAGTCGTTCTCAAGGGTCAACAAACAAGGGTTCGCGCTCACAAGCATCGCCACCGCGCCTGCTCCTTGCGTCACTTCGCCTCCTGTTGCCAGGCCATAACGCGCAATATCAGTCCCGATAATCAGAGCTTTCTTGTCCGGATTTAATGCGATGTGCCCTTTTGCCATTTGAATTCCTGCTGTCGCACCGTAACACGCTTGTTTAACTTCAATCGCGCGTGCGTGTGGTTGGATATCGAGCAGTTGGTGAATATAAGTTGAGGCAGCTTTCGACGCATCAATCCCACTCTCCGTCCCAACGATAATCAAATCAATGGCGTTCAAATCATCCTCATCCAAAATTTGAAGCGCAGCATTCGCACCCATCGAGATAATATCTTGACTTAGCGGAGCGACCGCCATTTTATCTTGACCAATGCCAATCGTATATTTAGCAGGCTCATCGCCACGTGCGTGAGCTAAATCATTCATATCAATGTACAAGGGAGGGGTATAAAAACCTATTTTATCAATACCGATTTTCATTTTCATCCTCTTCTCTCTTTTCATTTTGTCGTCTCTTGACGACCGACTTGATTAATCATAATTTGTTTACCAAAATAATTCAACAAACAAATAAAATTTTAATGATTAATTACACATTTGCTATAATAGATGAAAGAGGTGGCAAAATGAAAATTATTATTGATAGCGACGCCAGTCCGGTTAAACAAATCGTGATTGACGAAGCTGAAAAAAAGCAGCTCAAGGTCGTGCTCGTTGCGAGTTTCGCCCATTATTCGAATAAAGAACAAGCCAATCATGTCGAAACCATCTACGTTGACTCTGCCCAGGAAGCAGCTGACTACAAAATCATGCAGCTCGCGCAAAGGAATGATGTACTGATTACACAAGATTACGGTCTCGCTTCCCTAGCGCTTGGAAAAGGCGTAATCGTTTTGCACCACAAAGGATTTCAATACGATCACCATAACATCGACAATCTCCTCCAATCCCGCTACCTCAGTGCGCAAATGCGAAAAAGTGGCAAAAGAACAAAAGGACCGAAGCCTTTTACGACTGAAGATGCGGAGAAGTTTCGCGAGTTATTGGTTAGGACCTTGGATGACTAGGAGATTAGAATAAGATGGCCGTAGATTAACTTCTGCGGTCATTTTCGCTCCTGCTTCAATCACTGATCTATTTTCTGGTCCGATATAAGTAATATCCTTTTCGGTTAATTCCAAATTCCAAGACGCACCCATTGCAAGCGGAATTGAAAAAAATGTTTTGTAGCCATGAATAATATCCGCCATCACGATTAAAGGAATTCCCAAACGATTGTGCTCTGCATAAGTATCTATAATTTCTTTAACTTCCTCAGCGCCAGACGACCCTAAGATGCTACCTGCCGTTTTCTGCAACGCTTGCGGAAAACCAATTTTATCTGCCAAGGTCATCTCACCCAATAGCAATTCCAACTGCTCTTTTTCCACATTATCACCTTTTCCTATTCTTTCTATGAAAAGTATAGGTCTGATTCGCCTTAACTGCAGGCGTTTTCTTGAGGATTGTTGCGCATACTTGTATTACATGATATAGTACAAGTATCAAGTGTGGTACACGAGACGTTAAGGGGGTAATAATATGTTAATTGAAATTGATTTGTCATCAGAAGTACCGATTTACCAACAAATACGCGATCAAATTATTTTAGGCGTTGGTCGTGGTGATTTGAAATACGGTGAAAATTTACCGAGTGCACGACAATTAGCGGATGATTTGGGAATTAATCCAATGACCGTAAACAAAGCCTACAATACGCTGAAACAAGAAGGCGTGATTGTCGTCGATCGCCGGGTAGGCACCAAGGTTCGTGAAAATCCCGATAACATTATTGAGAGTGAATACATGGACCGTTTGGAAATCATTTTGGCAGAAGGCTTGGCTAAAACAGAAGATAATACTGCTTATCAAGAAAAAGTGGAGACAATGCTACAAAAATTAATTGATGGGAGGACAAATAGATGAACCCAATAATAATTGGACTTATAGTGTTGATGGTGGTTATTTTTTGGAATACATCCCGTTATCAAAACTTTCAAATTCTGGGTGTGACCTTCACACCCGAACATGCAAATTCAACAGAAGTACGTCAGATCCAAAAAAGATTTAGAATTGAAGAAATCGTTATTGCCCTAGTTTTTGCCGCGTTTGGATTTTTAGTTCAGTTGGAAATGTTTCAAGGCAAACGTGACATGTTATTCATGATAATTCTTGTT
>CAZLGI010000138.1:0-4836 GCA_964558995.1 uncultured Carnobacteriaceae bacterium
AGATTAGCCTTTTTCATATCCCTAAGTAATTTCTTCCCCTCTTCAGTAGATAACTCATTTTCCGTTTCCTCATCTGGACTTGACTCCCTATAACAATGCTTGCAGTAAAGATTGCATTTCATGGTTACATTCCATGATATATGATTCATGTTTTTCCCATGCTTCATTATGTAATTAGCCTCCTTGTAGTGATAAAAACTTTCTTTTAAACCTCCTCTACATTTTATCACCAAATTATTCTTTCACCAAGTCAGGTGTTTCCAGTTTTTATTGCATTCACTGTTTTTTTTCGGTATAATATGGCGTGTTGGCAACAACTGGCTAATGAACAGAAATACTGAAAGAGGGGTGAACCCAATGCCAAATATTGATTCAGCAATTAAACGTGTTCGTACAAGCGAAAAAGCTTATGAGTTAAACAACAATAAGAAAAGCGCTATGCGTACAGCAATTAAAAAATATGAAGCAGCAGTAGCAGAAGGTGCTGATAACAGCGAAGCTCTATTGCGTCTAGCAATCAAAGCAATCGATTCAGTAGCTTCAAAAGGATTAATCCATGAAAACAAAGCAGCTCGAGACAAATCTCGTTTAGCTAAAATGTTGAACAAATAATTAATTCCAATTATAAAACCGACATTGGTTCTTACCAATGTCGGTTTTAATTGTTTAAATAGCTCTTTAATGGCTTCCGTCCTGCAAGAAAATCCGTCCCTTTGCACGAAAAAAACGTGTAATGGGACGGATTTTCTTATGTTAAGTCATCGCATAGCGCAACATAAACATCTCAAACTGTACTTCTTTCAAGCCATTGCCAGTCTTCATATTTGTCTCAGCTTCAACTAAGCCTAAATAAGCTCGCATCAAGACAGTTTCACTTAAATGCCTGATTTGTTGACTCGCTAACTTCACACGATATGGGTGGACTTTCAATACCGTTACCACATTTGGCTGTTGATAACCTTTCTTCGCAAGTAATTTTACTTGTAGCAACAAGCGAAACTGCCCTAACAAAATGGCATTTATTTTTATTGGTTCTTCTTTTTGCAATAATAAATCTTGATAAAGTTGAATCGCCTTATCAGTATTTTTATTCAATACATGTGTCACAATATCAAAGATGTTCTGCTCTAAGTTCCGAGGTATTAGTTCTTCTATCAAATTCTTAGTAATCTTTTTATCATCGATTGCTGCTAGAAACAATTTATCTAACTCTTGAATTCCTTTAGACAAATTATCTTCAATCCGTTCAAAAAAGAATTGCGCCGTATGACGATCTAACTCGTAGCCCTCTTCTTTCACATAACGGCTTAAATATTGTCTGGTATCATTCCCTTTTAGTGGCGACACATCGACGAGTGTTGCTTGTTTTTTCAATAATTTAGTAATCTTTTTACGATTATCTAATTTTTCGTATGGGGCAAAAATAGCTAAAATGGTTGTATCAGCTGGCTGTTTTAAGTAGCCTTCTAACCAGTCTATATCGTGCTCAATTTTATTTTTTGCTCGTTCACCAGTTAAAAAACTAGGATTATCAACAATCACTAAACGGCGATCACCAAAAAACGGCAGAGATTCTGCGTCCTCTAAGGCCCTATCAATCGGCACTTCGGCTAGGTTGTAAACACCTATGTTTAGCTCTTGATCGGCTTCATCCATTGAATGCGTCAATAAGGCCTCTCGAGCTTCCTGAATAAAAAATGATTCCGTCCCTAAAAAAAGATAGACTGGACTAAATTGTCCTTTTTTTATTTTCGCTAAATCTGTTGCATAACTCATATTAGGTCACGTTCCAATCCAAATGTTTCTTCTCTTTATTGTAGCATAGTTCGAATCATTTTTTCTTCCTCTTGATAGATAAAATGAATTGCACCTTGTTTATCTGTTCGAAAAATGACCATCTTTCGCTCTTTCAAACGAGAATGGACTTCATCATTGGGATGTCCGTAGCGATTGTTTTTTCCGACTGAAATAAATGCCCCTTTTGCTTTGATATTATCCAAAAATTCAGGTGAAGTCGACGACAAACTACCATGATGCCCAACTTTAAGAAAATCAACTGATAGATTTGGATAACGTTTGATCAATTCTCGTTCTCCAAGCTCACCCAAATCCCCCGTAAATAACCACTTATACCCACCAATTTCGCTGAACAACACAAGGGAGTCTTCATTTGTCCCTTCTCCCTCTTTCGTCGGCGATAAAATATCAAAAGACAAACTCCCTAGTTTAATTTTCCTAGGCGCTAAAATCGCTTGTAAAGTCGGTTCTAACGGTTTCATTTCCACTAACTCATCTAAGAAAGCGACTGTCTTTTCCATTCCTTTTGAGAAATAGAGTGTCTTGATTGGGATTTGGCTTCCCAAATAACCTAAATTCCCCAAATGATCTTGGTCGCTGTGGGTCAATATCACCGCATCTAATTGACGAATTCCCATTCCCTTCAAACTAGAAACAAGATTCTTCGCATGATTATCTTGATTATGGCGGACCTTCCAGCTTTCCTCTTGAATAAATTCCACCCGACCACCTGTATCTAAGAGCACCACCTCTTTGTGAAAAGGAGTAATAAATAAAATCGCATCACCTTGTCCCACATCTAAGTGAATCACCCTTCCGCTTGCATCTAAATAAGGAGCGCTGTAAAAGACAATAATATTCAGTAGCAAAAAGCAAAATGATAGAAACGTTTTTTTCTTTTGCTCAATTGCTGTCAGTAATAAAACCACGGAAATGATTAAAAGCAAATAGAGCAATAACCAAGGACGACCGGTTATCATTAAAAAAAGATTTTTGTCAGCTAGATAATTAGATAACCATTCTACACCGCTTAATGCCGGGCTTATGACGGCCTCCATCATGCCAGTCACAAAAAAAGTTGCAGGGAAGACCGCCATTAATGCTGCCAACCAGAACAACGGAAAGATACAAACTGAAAAGAAAAAAGTGTAAAAGATATTTGCCGCCATCCCCAACCAAGTGACTTCAAAAAAATGATAGCTTAAAAATGGAAAAGAAACGGTTGTCATAATAAATGATAAAAATATTGGTTGGAGCATGCGCGGGACTTTGATTTGTTTGAGAGGTTCTGATAAAAAGTAGAGCACGCCTGCTAAGGAATAACTTAATTGAAAGGCAATACTAAAGACGAGATAAGGCTTAAGCCAGAGTGCCGTTATAATCGTTATCGCAAAGACGTCTTTTTTCTCTAGTTTCTTCTGAAATATTTGTGTGATTAACACTAAACTGTTAGCGAATACGGCTCTAAATATTCCCACACCGTTACCGATTAAAAGGCCATAAGAAATAATACTGACTAATAGAATTGGAGAAGTGATTTCTTTCGTCACTCCGAAACGAAGTAGCAGCCTATTTAAGATACGAATTAAAAACTGGATGTGTAGACCAGAAATCGAAAATAAGTGAATGACACCTAGCTTTCGATAGCCATCCATCATGTCTCGGTCGATGCCATTTTTTTGGTTAAAGACCATTGCTAGGAGGTACTGCTTCATTAACCCATCTGATAAACCAGATTCAATCGTGTTAAGAATGTTATAACGAACTTTTTTTATTTTATACAACAAGCCTTCCGCCGGTTGAAATACATAGATTTCATTAATACTAGCAGTCCAATGAATCCTTTGTTGATACAAGTAAGCTTGATAATCAAACTGGTGTAAATTCCGTGCGGCCTCTGGCTCTTCTAAATCCGCTGTGATTCGCAACTTTAGCGGTTCTTTGAAAGTTTTCCAATGTTCCTTTTCACGCTCAGTTTTGATTGTGTGGAAAAAGTTCACTTTCTCTTTTGAACTTTCTGTGTGTAATACAGCTGTTCCGGATAACAAATTGCCATTCACCTTTAACTGAGCAGGTTCGACATACAAATCACCAACCACCTCACCTTCTATGAAAGCTGTTTGGTTCGTGTATTCATGAAAAACGACGATAATCAAAGTCAAAAAGCCCAAAAGGAGTGTAACTATGATAATTGGCCTATGCTTCAACATCACAATCCGAAACACAAGTAAGACAAAAATCCCCCATGCAAACACATTTTGAGGTGTCAAAATGAGTACGATAAGGGATAAAACTAATAAAGAAGGTAACAATAAATAACCGTTACTTTCGGCTAAAATGGTCTTTATTTCTCTACTTAGCTTGTCTATTCTGTTCATTGTGTTCCTCCATCAAATTGATCTTTGATTAGACGGGAGGCATTTGGGTTAGTGATTGGAAATAATCAGGGTTCATAACGACTTTTTCGTGAGGCACGCCCATTGTATTTAATAACTGAATGGCGTAATCACTGTTACGATAGTCTTCTAGATAATAAACCTTTTTAATCCCTGCTTGAAGAATCATTTTCATACATGGTAAACACGGGAAATGCGTGACATAAATCTCCGCCCCTTGTGATTGGATCCCGAACTTGGCACACTGCAAAATAGCATTCATTTCAGCATGGATGGTACGAACACAGTGACCGTCCTCCATATAGCAACCTTCGTCAATACAATGAACGTCGCCTGACACCGAACCATTATAGCCACCAGCTATAATACGCTTATCACGAACAATTGTCGCGCCAACTTCTAATCGTTTACATGTACTTCTTAATGACAATAGCACAGCTTGTGCCATGAAATATTGATTCCAAGGTATTCTTTCCTGCATGCATGACTCACTCCTTTTAATGTACATCATACACTAAAAAAGGGGCTTTTCCAGTCATTTTTCTCCAAACGGTCTCCGCTAATTTGAAACGGTAATTTTATCTTTAATTGCATCAAAAATCTTTTGACCAATTCCACTGACATCCATTAACCCTTCAATCTT
>CAZLGI010000139.1:0-2437 GCA_964558995.1 uncultured Carnobacteriaceae bacterium
CGTGACAAAATTGCCCAATCGATGTTGGTCGTGACCAATCGAGGTGAGCAGCATGCGCAGTAATTTTTATCTCAAAATGGCGCTTCGAAACATTCGTGCCAACAAGCAACTGTATTTACCATACGCCATTTCAACCATGATTACCGTCGTGATGTTTTTACAAATGAGCTCACTGATTACCAATGAGTTCGTAAGAAATCGCGGCGGAGCAACGCTGTCCGTCTTATTTTACTTTGGTGCGATCGTTATCGGCATTTTTTCATTCATCTTTTTGTTGTATGCCAACAGTTTCCTGATTAAACGTCGGAAAAAAGAAGTCGGCCTTTACGGTATTTTAGGACTCGAAAAACGCCATGTCAGTCGGATTTTGTTAATAGAATCGATTATAGTCGCGACTGTCAGTATTGGAACCGGTCTAGCAGGTGGCGCGATACTTGGACGCTTAATCTTCCTTTTCTTGAACTATTTGCTAAAGTTGCCTGTTCAAATAGACTACTCGCTCAATTTGACTAGTTTTATCGCAACCGCCGCTCTTTTTGTAGGGATTTTCTTCGTCGCCTTTTTATACAATGTGAGCCAAGTGACGTTTTCCAACCCGATTCAACTTTTGAAAGGGGAAAAAGAAGGCGAGCGCGAACCGAAAAGTAATCTTTTTTTATTCTTGCTTGGGATTATTTTGGTCGGCGCTGGTTACTGGATTTCAGTTACGATTCCTGATCCATTAGCGGCATTGTTGTATTTCTTTGTCGCAGTTGTTCTAGTGATTTTAGGAACCTACTTCTTGTTTACGGCCGGTTCTATTTATATTCTTAAGGCAATGAAAAAGAACAAAAAATTGTACTACCAACCGCGTGCCTTTATTTCTATTTCGGGCATGCTTTACCGAATGAAGCAAAACGCGACCGGGCTGGCGAACATTGCCGTTCTTTCATGTATGGTTATTATCGCAGTGGGAACGACCGTCGCTTTATACGTTGGGGCGGAGGAGACGATTTTGAACCGTACACCAGCTGAGAATGTCGCGAACGTTTTTTATGAGGATGACGTGACAGTTGCATCGATGGAAGCGAATATGGATCGTGTGATTGATGTGATTATAGATGAGAACGATACGCTTGAGGTACAAGAACTGCAAGCTTTCAAGTATGGAAGTGTGTTCGGCGACCTTGTTGGTTCGACTTTTGAGATGAATCATAAAATGGCTCAGACGATGATTTTGATAACGCAAGATGAGATTAAAAATAGTGAAGGTTTGGATTTTTCACTAGAAGCAGGAGAGATTTACCTTCATGATTCAGCTGATTTTGATTATGACACGATGCAGTTGTCTCATTTAGAATTTAAGGTCACACAATTTGAAGAATCGCTGACTAACTTTTTAGTGGAAGAATCATTTGGTCAGTCCTTGCTCGTTATCGTTCCGGATGCAGCAACCTTGGATCAAATTTTACAAGCTTATGAAGCAGAAGAAGAATCAGCTGCAATAAGTATGATGGGGAAAATTCATTGGCGCACAGATGGAACGGAAGAGGAAAAAGCTAGTTATGCCGAGCAGTTAGAACCGAAAATTACCGCTACGGCTTTAGTTCGCTATGACACGCAGGCCAAGGTTCGAACAGATTGGTACGTAATGAATGGCGGCTTCTTGTTCCTAGGAATTTTTCTTGGACTACTCTTTACCATTGGAACCATTTTAATTACTTACTTTAAGCAGATTTCGGAAGGTTACGATGACCGCAATCGATTCCAGATTATGCAACAAGTTGGCTTGGATAAAGAAATGATCCGAGACACAAGTCGTAGCCAAGTAGTATGGATGTTCTTGTTGCCACTACTCGTCGCAACCGTCCACACAGCCTTTGCTTACCCGATTGTGTATAAACTACTAATCGTTTTCGGCTTAAACTCTCACACGATTCTGATTACAAGTATCATCGGCGTTGTTTTGGCATTCAGTATCTTGTACTGGATGATCTACCGTGTGACAGCTAGAGTTTATTACTCGATTGTTCATTAATTAAATAGTAAGAAAAGACGCATGGATTTGCATGCGTCTTTTTGGTTCGCCAAATAGGTAAATAGGTGCTTTAAGAAATTTTAAATGAGTGGTACGATAGAAGGTGTAACTCTTTACAGAAATCGAGGGTTAAAATGGAAAAAAATTACGTTATCGCAATGATATCAACAAATGTGCATTATGTTACCAAGAAACGAAGCGAGTAAATCAGCTGTTTTTAGACGGAGCATCTGTGGATCAAATTGAAAAACTAGTCTTTGAAGAAAACATCTTACAGCAATCATCGGCTGACATGCAAAAACGGGTGTGGAAAGAAATTTCATATCGTTTATCCAACTTGGATGAGGATGGAAAAAAGCTCATCCAAGAAGAGGACAGCCAATCATCGAAAGCACTGATTTTTTACAGTATCTTGCAAGT
>CAZLGI010000139.1:2447-4810 GCA_964558995.1 uncultured Carnobacteriaceae bacterium
TGTTGAAAAACGCCAATTCACGATTGATTTATTTTATTTTGAATAAAGCCCTTGCAAAAGAATGAAACAGTGCTAGAATTAGAGTTGTAAAGTTTTAGCCGACTTTGCAAGGAACGTATAGTAAAGGGCCTGCTTCGGCAGGCTCCTGTAAAGCTCTAACCCCACTTTTCTAGGAGAGTGGGGTTATCTTTTTGGCGTATGGCATTAGCACGAAAAGAATGGTTGAGATGAAATATAAAGAAACGTTGGAACAGCACATTTTTGATCACAAGAGAATCATTCAAACAGCTGAAGCGTTAGAGTTAGGCATTTCAAAACCTGATTTTTACGACTTCATCAGAGAAAATCAATTTGAACGTGTTTCTCACGGGGTTTATATTTCAAAAGAAGCCTGGGTGGACGCGATGTATATTTTGAGCTTGCGAAGCAAACAAGCTGTCTTTTCTCATGAAACAGCTTTGTTTCTTCATGACTTGACTGACCGGGAACCATTAGCTTACTCGGTCACCGTAAAGACTGGCTACAATCCAAGTAGATTAAAAGATGATGGTATAAAAGTATACACCATCAAAAAAGAACTTTATGAAGTTGGTTTAACATCGATTCAAACCCCCTTTGGAAATACAGTTCAAACTTATGATATGGAGCGGACTGTGTGTGATATTGTTCGGAGTAGAAGCCAAATGGAAATTCAAACTTTTCAAGATGCATTAAAACAATATACAAATCGGAAAGATAAAAATTTTAGACTATTAATGAGATATGCCCAGAAATTCCAAGTCGATAAAATTTTGAATAAATATTTGGAGGTTTTATTATGATTCGTACATCAAAACAGCTAAAGGATTTAATTCGAAATCTTTACAAGGAAAAGAGAGCAGATAAGCAACTTCCTTCGAAAAAACTTATGGAATAGCAGAGGAAAATCGAGAAAAATTAGAGTTAGAAATCAAATACTTTGAAGAAATTAATGTGGATTCAAGTATTGTTTTAGGCGATATTATTAGGGACACAGGTGGTGCTTTTCGCATTATTTATTGTAAACTTGGTAAGAGAGTTTATGCATCGCTTCTAATAAAAAAATTTGAAGAACCATTGAGAAAAATACGAGAGAGAAGGAATGGAATAACTCATGGACGATAAAAAGTTGAATTTACTTATGACTTCAACATTATGCCTGAGGTTACTCCTAGTGTCATTAAAGAAGTTAGAAAAGATTTAGGTGCGACACAACACACGTTCAGTTATATACTCGGTGTGTCTCCTAGAACAATTGAGTCCTGGGAGATTGGCCGATCCAAACCTAACGGAACAGCCATTCGTTTCCTTCAACTACTTTCTAACAATTACTCAATAAACTTAGACATCAAGCTATGAAACTTTACGCATAAAATGTACAATTTTCTTAATAAAAGATATTTTGGATGCATTTGTGGACAGAATGGATATACACTCGTAATGTACTAAGTGTAAGAAGGTATCGCCAAAAGTTCTATGACAAAAAAGTATGAGTAATGAACATTTAGGAAAAAAGGACGGCGAAATAAATAGACAGATGGCGATCGGCTGCATGCACAACAAATCTATTCATGTTATCAAAAAAGGGAGGGATTTTTTATGATTCAGTTACCTGTAAAGCAATGGGGAAACAGCCACGCAATACGGTTACCTAAAAATATCCTTGAGGCTTTAGAAGTAGAAAAAGATGATGAATTAACTGTAGAAATTGTCAATCATTCTATTATATTAACTAAAGCCGAAAAAGAATTAACATTTGAAGAACTTTTCAAAGATTATAACGGAGAAAAATTCACTACAGAAATACAAAGCTTCTCTCCGGAAGGTAACGAAAGATGGTAAAACAAAGCGATATTGTGAAGCTAAATTTAAATCCTAAACTAGGACACGAGCAACAAGGTTACAGACCTTATATTTGTTTGAGTTATCATGGTGTCAGTGACTACGCCAACATAGCAATCTTTGCCCCAATTTCAAACACAGAACGCAACTATCCTCTATATGCGCCATTAAAAGGTACAAAGACTTCAGAAAAAGTATTGTCGGATCAACTCGTAACAATTGATTACAACGCAAGAACATACACTTATGTTGAAACTGTACCTGAAAATTTAATCGTTGACTTGCAAAAAAATAAAAGTTATCTTTCAAAAAAATGAAAAAATAAAATAATAAAAGATATAATTTAGCGAAAAAACATTCAATTAAACGTAGAACTTTAGGAGCTGGGAAAAACTCCCAGCTTCTTGACTATATACGAACAACTGCCACGTAAACGTGCTCAAAAAGGCAGCCCCGATGTCCACTTTGTCATGGTTGTTGCTGCTTTAGCAGCTTACAAACAT
>CAZLGI010000140.1:0-4707 GCA_964558995.1 uncultured Carnobacteriaceae bacterium
AGAAAATGAACTTGCCGAAAGACCATCCAGCACGTGATATGCAAGATACGTTCTACATTACAGATGAAGTGTTATTGCGTACGCACACGTCACCGGTTCAAGCACGTACAATGGAAAAACACGATTTCAGTAAAGGGCCTTTGAAGATGATCAGTCCTGGTAAAGTTTACCGTCGTGATAGTGATGACGCAACGCACTCGCATCAATTTACACAAATTGAAGGCCTTGTTGTTGCTGAAGGAATTAGTCTAGCTGACTTAAAAGGAACGTTAGACGTATTTGCTAAGAAATTATTTGGTGCAGATCGTGAAATTCGTCTACGCCCAAGTTACTTTCCGTTTACAGAACCTTCAGTTGAAGTAGACGTTAGTTGTTTCAAATGTGGCGGCGAAGGTTGTCACGTATGTAAGAAGAGTGGTTGGATTGAAATTTTAGGCTCAGGTCTCGTTCATCCATCTGTCTTGGAAATGTCTGGAATCGATTCAACAAAATACTCAGGTATTGCTTTTGGTATGGGTCCAGAACGTGTTGCAATGTTGAAATATGGGATAGACGATATTCGTCATTTTTATCAAAATGATGTTCGCTTTCTAAATCAATTTGCTGGGAAAGGGGAATAGACGATGAAAGTATCTATGAAATGGTTACAAGAATATTTAGATTTATCAGGCATTACAGCCGATGAATTAGCTGAGAAAATGTCTCGCACAGGGGTTGAGGTTGACGGCGTTGGTTTCCCAGGCAAAGGCTTATCGAAAATCGTTGTCGGTGAAACGTTAGAAGTTGTTCCTCATGAAGATTCAGATCACTTACATGTGTGCCAAGTTGACGTTGGCGAAGAAGAGCCGATTCAAATTGTTTGTGGCGCACCTAATATCGCTAAAGGTCAAAAAGTGATTGTTGCCTTACATGGCGCACGCATTGCTGATAATTATAAAATTAAAAAAGGTAAAATCCGTGGTAAAGTATCTAATGGAATGATTTGTTCCTTAGATGAACTTGGTTATTCAGATAATGTAGTTCCTAAGAAATATGCAGATGGTATTTTTGTTTTACCAGCAGACACTGAGGTAGGGGCAGATGTTTTATCAGTCTTGAATTTAGATGATCACATTCTTGAGTTAGACATTACACCAAACCGTGCAGATGCATTGAGTATGCGTGGTGTTGCTCATGAATTAGCAGCTGTTTATGACAAAGAAGCACAATTTACAAGTCTTGAAGCTAAAGATGTGGATGCATCTGATTCAGTTGATAACTACGTTTCTGTTGCAGTAGAAGATACTGTTGATACGCCAGCTTATCATATTCAAGTGATTAAAGATGTCAAAATCCAAGACAGTCCATTGTGGTTACAAACGAAATTAATGAATGCTGGGATGCGCCCAGTTAATAATATTGTTGATATTACAAACTACATTTTATTAGAATACGGCCAACCACTTCATGCGTTCGACTACGATAAAATGAATTCAAAAAACATTCTTGTTCGTCGTGCAAACGAAGGAGAAATGATTAAAACATTAGATGGTACTGATCGTAAACTAGATCAAACGGACATCGTTGTGACAAATGGTTCTGAACCAATCGCTCTAGCTGGCGTTATGGGTGGCTTTGATTCAGAAATTACTGATGAAACCACAACTGTTGCCTTAGAGTTTGCGATGTTTGATTCGCTATCTGTTCGTAAAACAGGTACAAAATTCAATTTACGTAGCGAATCAAGCGCACGTTTTGAAAAAGGAATCAACGTTGCGACAATCAAAACAGCAGGGGAACACGCTGCACAATTGATCGCTGAGTTAGGTCAAGGTCAAATCGTTTCTGGTACCGCATCAATCGATACAGTTAATACAGACGATAAAAAGGTTTCAATTACTTTGGACCGAATCAATGGCTCACTTGGAACGGATTTAACATTTGAAGACGTTGAGAAAATTATTCATCAACTTGGCTTTGGTTTAGAAGGCGACAAAGAAAACTTAGTTGTTTCGATTCCACCAAGACGTTGGGATATTACAATCGAGCCTGACATTGTTGAAGAAGTGGCGCGTATTTATGGTTACGACTTACTACCAGCAACGCTCCCTGTTACACCAGCAATCCCAAGTGAATTAACGAAACGTCAAAAAATGGTTCGTTTATCACGTACTTACATGGAATCAGCTGGTCTGACTCAAAATATTAACTACGTATTGACGACAAAAGAAAAAGCGACTGCTTACGTGTTAGATGAGGCTGAGCCAATCGCTCTAGCATGGCCGATGAGTGAAGACAGAAGTGTGTTACGTCAGAACTTATTAGCAAGCTTACTTGACACAACTTCTTACAACGTCGCTAGAAAAAATAGCGATATTCAGTTTTATGAAATTGGAAAAGTCTTTTATCCAAATCCTTCAGAAGCTTTACCTGAAGAAAGAGAAAAGATTGCAGGTATTTTAACTGGTCAAGTAACGAAAGCGAACTGGCAAACAGAAGCTGTCGCAGTTGATTTCTATCATGCGAAAGGTGTTCTAGAAGACTACTTCAAGAAGTTAGGCTTAGCAGATAGCATTCACTATGAAGCAAATGAGATGATTAAATGGATGCATCCAGGTCGAACAGCCGATGTTTATTTAAACGATCAAGTCATTGGTTACCTAGGCCAAGTTCACCCATCCGTTGCGAAAGCACACGACTTGAAAGACGTTTATGTCTTTGAGTTGAACTTTGAAGCATTGTTAGACAAAGAATTGACGACAATCACTCAAGGTACGATTCCTAAGTATCCTGGCATTAGCCGTGATATTGCGATTTTGGTTAACGAATCTGTGACACACAGTGACATCAAAGAATTGATTAAAAAACATGCAGGGAAATACTTAGTAGCCATTCAGTTGTTTGATATTTATCAAGGAAAAGGAATCGAGGATGGTAAGAAATCAATGGCTTACTCACTTTCATTCTTAAATCCAGATGCAACGCTTGTTGATGAAGATATTAACCCAGCAGTTGAAGCTGTAAAAGAAGCATTAATTAGCGAATTAGAAGCAAGTATTCGTTAAAATAGACGATTAATCGATAAAGAGCTGTCATTTGACAGCTCTTTTCGTTATTTCAGCTAGAAGTGAAGGATTTTTACTGAAAACTAATCGCAGTCATGATAAAATATGTAGGATATCAAACTTGGAGGAGGGGTGAGCAGATGACGGATAACAAACAGCGTTATAAAACAACGATTGCCGGAAGAACTTATACCATTGTTGCAAAGAAATCAGAAGAGCATTTAAAAACCGTCTCTGAACTAGCCAATGTTCGTATTAATCAATTAAAAGATTTAATGCCAAAATTAGATATTGAACAACGTGCTATTTTAGTTGCCGTAAATGCCATTTCAGAAAATATTAGCAAGCAAGCAGAACTAAATGAGTTAAAGGATTTACTAGCTACAGCCGAAAAGAGTTTAGAGCAACAAAGAAAGAGAAATCAAACACTTCAAAATCAGTTGAAAAAAGTGAAAAATGAAAAAACTTCAACTGAACCGATGACGAAGGAAACACGAAGCAAAACCAATACATCTGAAGAAAAAGACTCTGAAACAAAGCAATCTCGAACAAAATTTATTAAGCCAACAGCTGAATCGGAAGCCGTTTTACAAAAAGAACAAAGTAAAACTGTCTCAAAACAGTTTGTTAGGAAACAGGATATCCCAGCTATAACGAAGAAAAATATGACGAAGCAAGCAGGGAAAAAGAAAACATTTTAGAAATAGGTGACTTATGCTAACGTTGATTATTTTAATCTTTTTATTTATCGGAATTTATACGGGTGTACGTAGAGGTCTTGTCTTACAAATCGTACATACGATTGGTTATATTGCTTCCTTTTATTTAGCACAGAAATATTTTGCCATGCTAGCAGAACATTTAGAAATGCTGATTCCATACGCACAACCAGGTATTGGTGATGAAATGGTTTATTACGATCCAATTGAGATTTTGAACTTGGATTTAGCTTTCTATAATGCGATTTCATTTTTAATCATTTTATTTATGGGTTGGGTTTTAACTAGAATTGTCGGTTATATGTTTAACTCATTAACCTTCTTACCAATTATCCAACAAGTTAATACAGTCGGAGGCGGACTATTAGGCTTTTTAATGCAGTATTTAGGTATTTTTCTAATTTTGAGCTTTTTAACTTTAATTCCGTTCGATTTTGTCCAAAACTTAATTAGCGAGAGTCCATTAGCTGATTGGATGATTACGAATACACCAGTGTTTTCTTCAACCATTTATGAGTGGTGGGTTGGTACCATCGTTCAATAATAATAATGAATCAACCAGTAGAAAGGGTGAAACGGTTGAATTCAAAAATCATTAAAACATTAGAATTTGAAAAGATAAGACAAGTCGTCTCGTCTCATGCAGCTACTGAACGTGGAAAGCAAATGCTATTACAATTAGAACCAGCGCAGACGATAGAAGATGTTTCCCGATTACAAAATGAAACAGATGATGGACGAAAAGTATTACGCTTACGTGGTGGGATTCCAATTCCACGTTTGAAAGATATTTCACGCCATTTGAAGCGATTGGAAATTGGCGGATCATTAAACGGAAAAGAAATTGCAGAAATTGGTCGAGTGTTAAGTACGACAAAAGAAACAGTGACGTTTTTTGAATGGTTTGAAGAGCACGAGATTGATCTCTATCATCTTTATGATAG
>CAZLGI010000141.1:0-4694 GCA_964558995.1 uncultured Carnobacteriaceae bacterium
TTTATGGGTCCCTTGTTCTAAACCTTTGCTGGCATGAATAAGATATGGTTTTTTCTCAACCGTTAACAAGGTTGCGACTTGTCTGGCAACTGATCGAATCGCAACTGTCGGGACAACGAATAAAATATAATCTACCCCATTAATTGCTTGTTCTAAATTAGTATAACCAACGATTGTGTCGCTTAATGGTGTGTCAGGTAAAAAATGTTGGTTCACATGTTTCTCATTTATTTCATTAATTTGTTCAGGATTATTCCCCCAAACACGCACATCATGGCCATTTTCATCTAAAACCATGGAAAGGGCTGTTCCCCATGAGCCCGCACCTAAAACTGCGATTGATTGTTTCATGATGATCTCCCTAATGCTTATTTTTTATTTTCTTTTGTTAAATTTGGATTCATCCCTAAATTAATGCTGGTGTAGTACGGCTTTGGTGGATAGTAATTGTATCTACGATAAGCCCACAGAGCGATTGCGCCAATAAATAGAACTAAGGATAAGACTTGTGATGCGCGCATACCTAAGAAATACAAACTATCAGTTCGCATGCCTTCGATGAAGAAACGACCGAATGAATACCACATAATATAAGTTAACATCACTTCACCTTCGCGTAAGAAATTAGGTCTTCTACGAATGTATAAAATTAGAATAAAACCAAGTAATGACCATAGTGATTCATATAAAAAGGTCGGATGGTAGTAAAAACCTTTTATATTCATTTGATTAATAATAAAGTCTGGTAAAAACAAGCCTTCTAAGAATTCACGTGTGACCTCTGCTCCATGTGCTTCCTGGTTAATAAAGTTCCCCCAACGGCCCATTGATTGAGCAATCAGCACTCCTGGCGCCAGGACATCCAGAGTCAACATAAACGGAACGCCTCGTTTTTTCGTATAAACGTAAACGGTTATGGCTCCAACAATCAAGGCCCCGTAAATCGCGAGTCCACCATTCCAAATTTGTAAAATTTGAGTTGGGTTTGCCAAGTAATAATCGAGTTCAAAAATTACATAGTAAAGACGTGCGCCTAAAATTGCAATCGGAACCGTCCAAAAAGCTAAATCTAAAATAAAGTCTGGCGGCATACCTTTAAGGTCGCCTTCTTTTGAAGCCAAATACATGGCAAATAGAATACCTAGGCCAATAATCACGCCATACCAAGCAACCGAAAATTCACCTATAGAAAAGGCATTCGGATTGATTGGTTCAATTGTTGCCAGTAAATAATTCATCATATTCCACCTTTACGTCTTAGTCGTCTCGTTGTGAATTGTCTTTGATCAATTGATCTAGGTTACTTTCAAATGTTTCTGCAGCATTGTAACCCATTGTTTTAGCACGGTAGTTCATCGCTGCCATTTCAACAATAATCGCCAAGTTACGACCTGTTTTAACTGGTACGGTGACTTTAGGTATTTTCACGTCTAAAATATCAACCATTTCTTCTGTACTGCCTAAACGTTCGAACTTCTTGTCTTTTGCCCACATTTCCAAGTTAACAATTAAGTTTACTTCGTTTGTTTTCTTGACTGCGCCCGCACCAAATAAAGTCATGACATCCATGATTCCGATACCACGAATTTCGATTAAGTGACGCAAGATTGGTGGTGACTCACCCATTAGTGTTTCTTCATCGTGTTGGTATAAGTCAATCCGGTCATCCGCAACTAAGCGGTGCCCTTTTTGAATCAATTCTAAGGCTGTTTCAGACTTACCGACGCCACTGTCACCAGTAATCATGACACCCATACCAAATACATCGACTAAAACGCCGTGCATTGAAATACGTTCTGCCAAACGGCTCTCTAAGAAGTTTGTGATATTACTAGAGACACGCGTTGTTTTTGATTGTGCTTGAAGAATTGGAATCCCAGCTTCTTGACAAGCTTTCACTAATTCAACTGGTGCATCCATATTTCTTGAAATGATAAAACATGGTGTTTCTCTTTGACACAATCTTCTCATGATGATTAAACGTTCTTCAGGCGTCATTCGGTCTATAAAGGAGACTTCCGTTTGACCCATTAGTTGGATTCTCCATGATGGGTAAAAGTTAAAGTAACCAGTCAGTTCAACACCTGGACGATAAATTTCTGTAGAGGTAATTTTCTTATTTAGAAACTCTTCCCCAGAAATGATTTTGAAAGACGAGACATCGATTAATTCTTTTATCGTAACACTATTTGCCATAATATTCCCTCGCTCTGTTTAATTTATTTATAGTTTTAATTTTTTATTAGTTTACTTCTATCAATCATAACATTTCTAAAGAAACGAAGGAAGACAAAAAAGCCGAAGCGATGGAATAAACCACCGATTTCGGCTTTAGTTCATTAATCTTTTCGTGTCAGCGTGCTTTGAACAAACGATAGAATTAAAGATACGAGTAATGTTATTCCGAAACTACTAAATTCGAAACCCGATCCAACCAGTGCTGAAGTTAAAGAGAGCATTAGGGCATTAATGATGAAGCTGAATAAGCCTAATGTCAGAAGCGTAATTGGAAAAGACAGAATGTGTAGAATGGGTTTAACTAATACGTTTAAGATCCCTAATACAATTGCGGCCCAGAATGCGATCCATACGCCACCAACTGTAAATCCTGGAATGAAATAGGCCAAAGCGATAAAGACTAATGACGTGACTGCAGTTTTTTTCCAAAAACCCATTAGAAGTCACTCCAGTCATCTTCGTCTACTTTTTCTTCTCTTTGGACTGGCTTAGCCTCTTTTCGTGGGCGTCGTCCGTTGTGGCTTTCGCGGTAGTTATCACCGTATGGCTTGCGATTGTATTGTTCATTTCTAGCATTTCTATTTGGTTCTGGCATTAAAATCGCTAAGATAATGTACAAGAATACAGGTGAGCCTATCCCAGCAAAGGATAAGATTAGGAAAAGAACTCGAACAATTGTAGAATCAATTCCAAAATATTCGGCAATACCTCCTAATACACCACTAACTTGTCTGTCTGTTGCGGATTTAGTTAATTTTTTCATTTTAGGTCCCCCATTCGTTTCAAGTTTATTATTTAGGTTGCTCGGTATCTTTTAATAAGATATTTCCATTTGTTGTTTTTAATTTTACCACAACTGGGGCATTGCTCCCAAGTCTTCTTAACTCTAAATATTTATTTGTCTTTTCATCGCGTTGTTTTAATACATCGACATCTTCTAAGCGGTTTTTGATTAGGCCAAGTGAGCTAGATGCTTCAACTTCAACACTCTTTTCTTTAGGTAGAGCCAATTTAACTGCACCATTAACGGATGACGCTTCAATTCTTTTTGTTTTAGTGTCTGCGTAAGTCATTCTTACATCACCATTCACGATTGAAAGAGTTGAACTTGCAACGTCACTTTTCGTTGTGATATTACCATTAACTAATTTCGCCATTAAATCAACTAAGTTACCACCATTAACAAGCATATTTCCGTTCACGCCATCTAGTTCTAACATCGTTGCGTCTACATTTTCAAAGGACATTTTACCATTTGTTGATTTGACGTAGATGTCTTTAGCTTTAGTATCAGTCATTGTTACGTTTCCATTCAAAAGTTTGAATGCGATATAATCATATTCGCGTTCTGGTAAGCTCACAACAACATCCGCGCGGATTCGTTTGTTTGGAATGTGGAAGGTTAATTGGTCTTCGTTAATTTCAATGTTGCTTCGCGCTTCAAATGCTTCTAAAGCTGTGTCTTCTTCATATTTTGCGTAGATTTTGATTTCAGCGTCGACTTTAATATCATCGCTATCCCATTTTTCTAGGGTAATATTTCCGTTCGCCATTTGGAAATCCAAAATGGTTGCGGTTGTATTTTCGTATAAAAATTCATGTTTGAACTTGCTGCTCACCAAACCTGGGACATTAAAGTTCAAGTCGACTTCTTTCCATTCAACATTGTCTACGACAGAATTCATCGTTGTAGAGAAGAATTCGCCGATTTGTGATCCGACTTTTGAAATCTTGCTTGAGAAGTCAGTTGCTGTTTCTTTCCACTCTTCTTTGTTACCAAATTTTTCAGCGAATGATTTAACGTTTTTCTCTAATTGTTCTTTCTTCAGGGTACGCATTTTTTCTTCCATCTCACGTTTCTCTTCACGCAAGGCTTCTTCTTGACCGCGTAGCCCTTCAAGCTCTTCATTCAAACGCATGATTTCCATTTCTAGTTCCGGAGTCATCGTATTCAATTCTTCATGTGTCGCAATTTCTTGCTTTCTTTCTTCTTTCAAACTAATTTGTCTACGTAAAATTTGTAGCGCTTCAATTTTCTCATCCACTTTTGATGAAAAGAAGGATACTTCGCTCGCAAGCTCATCCAAAATTTTCTCAAAGTTTACTTTGTCTTTTTTCTCGTCTTCTTCTAGTCTTTCTTCAGCTGTTTGCTCTTTGGCTGAAACTTTTTCTTCCTCGTCGTGGAACTCTGCTCCAGTGTCTTTGCGCATCGCATCTTTACCGTGTTTCTTTGCAGCATTTTCTAAAAGTTCGATTGCTTCCTCAGTAGAAATAATCCCTTCTCTGACTAGCGCGATAATTCTTTCTCTCTCGTTCATTTAAGTTCCTCCTTAAAATACTTTTGTATCTGGTTAGTTGGCTTGAGATGATAATTGGTTCTTGTATTTATCTTATGTATCTATTATGCCAATAATTTAGGCTGAAGTCATAGGTCTTAAGGTTGATTTCTTGCTACT
>CAZLGI010000142.1:0-4690 GCA_964558995.1 uncultured Carnobacteriaceae bacterium
AGTTTATGACACGATTATACCACGAAATGTTCGCCTTTCAGAAGCGCCAAGTTATGGGCAGTCCATTGTTGATTACGATATCCGTTCAAAAGGGGCGGAAGTCTACTTACAACTAGCAAAGGAAGTGTTAGCAGATGGCGAATAAAAACAATAAAGGCTTAGGTCGAGGCATTGATGCTTTGTTCTCTAATTATGACTCTTTCGAAGAAGTCGATGAACAAAATGAAACGGTCGAAGAGATTCCCTTAAAAGACATTCGTCCGAATCCTTACCAACCACGTAAGACCTTTAACGAAGAAGGGTTGCAAGAGCTATCCGATTCAATCAAATTGAATGGCGTGTTGCAGCCAATTATTATTCGTAAATCATCGGTAAAAGGTTACGAAATTATTGTCGGTGAACGACGTGTTCGTGCCTCACGCTTAGCTGGAAAAGAAACGATCCCAGCTATTGTTCGTGAATTAGACGAGCAAGCGATGATTGAACTAGCGATTATCGAGAACTTACAAAGGGAAGATTTGGCACCGTTAGAAGAAGCGGAAGCTTATCAAACTTTGATGGATAAACTCAAATTAACGCAAGTGCAAGTTGCTGAACGCCTGAATAAGAGTCGCCCATACATTGCTAACTATTTACGTCTTTTGGTCTTGCCAGAGGAAGTGAAAGAGATGTTGCGCAATGGAGACCTGACAATGGGCCAAGCAAGAACGCTACTAAGTGTAAAAAATCCGGCCCAACTAAATGAATTAGCCAAGCGTACGGTTGAAGAAGGCATCACAGTTCGAGCACTAGAAGCTTTGGTTCACCAGTTGAATCAATCAACACCTAAAAAAGATAAAGTAAAACGAAAAAAAGTAGAGAAGCCAACTTACATTTTGGAAAGTGAAGAACGCTTGATGGATCGTTTTGGTACATCTGTCAACATTACGCCAAAAGGGGAACAAGGCCGAATCGAAATTGAATACTTATCTTCCTCCGACTTAAATCGGATCTTAGAGATTTTACAAATAGAATTTGATGATTAGAAAGAGGTGCCAGACACCATGAACCAAAAAACGTATGAGTTGCATGATGTTGTAGAAATGAAGAAACCACATCCTTGCCAGAGTAATTCATGGGAAATTATTCGCATGGGGATGGATATTCGAATTAAGTGCCAGAAATGCGGACAAATGGTGATGATGCCACGCCGCGATTTTGAAAAGAAAATGAAAAAAGTATTGGTTGCACATACACCAACTGAAGAATAGTTAGTCTGTTGCATCACCATTAAAAGAAAGAGTGGGAATTTATGTCATTAACAGCAGGAATTGTAGGTTTACCAAACGTTGGGAAATCTACCTTATTTAACGCCATCACAAAAGCAGGAGTAGAAGCCGCGAACTATCCGTTTGCGACAATCGATCCAAATGTTGGTGTGGTTGAAGTACCCGATGAGCGTTTGAATAAATTAACAGAACTAGTTGTGCCAAAGAAAACTGTACCAACAACATTTGAATTTACTGATATCGCAGGAATTGTAAAAGGTGCGAGTAAGGGTGAAGGTCTAGGAAACAAATTCTTAGCTAACATTCGTCAAGTAGATGCGATTTGTCATGTGGTCCGTTGTTTTGAAGACTCAAACATTACACACGTTAGCGGTAAAGTTGATCCTTTATCAGATATTGAAATCATCAACTTAGAATTGATTTTGGCTGACTTAGAAGCAATCGATAAGCGTCATACACGCGTTAGCAAGATTGCTCGCACCAAAGATAAAGATGCCTTGCAAGAAATGGCTATTTTAGAAAAAATCAAAGATGCGCTAGAAGCTGGTAAATCAGCACGTACAGTTGAAGTAACGCCTGAAGAAGAGTCCTTTGTCAAAAGCTTGTTCCTATTAACAACGAAACCAGTTCTTTATGTAGCTAACGTTTCCGAAGATGATTTAATGGAAGATGTTGAAAATGACATGGTTAAAGAAGTTCGTAAGTTTGCTGAATCTGAAGGTGCAGAAGTTGTAACGATTAGCGCACGTATTGAAGAAGAGTTGGCAGAATTAGAAGACGACGAAAAAGCTGATTACTTAGAAGAATTAGGGCTAGTTGAATCTGGTTTAGACAAACTGATTCAAAAAGCATACACACTATTAGGTTTGGGAACTTACTTTACAGCTGGTGTACAAGAGGTTCGTGCTTGGACATTCCGCCTAGGTATGAAAGCTCCTCAAGCAGCTGGTGTGATCCATAGTGATTTCGAGCGTGGATTTATCCGTGCTGAAACAGTTTCATACGATGATTTAGTTAAACACAACGGTATGCAAGCGGCTAAAGAAGCAGGTAAAGTAAGGCAAGAAGGAAAAGAGTACATCGTTAAAGATGGCGATGTTATGCTATTCCGCTTCAACGTCTAAGCGGACGATCCAAATTTCTAGGAGGCAGTAAGAGTGGCTGAAGTAAAAGAAGAAAAAACAATCGAGCAATTAAAAGCAGAAAACGCAGCTTTGCGTCAAGGACTAACGAAACGTAATGAGCAGTTTATGGTTGATTTGGATAAGCAGTTAATGGATGCAAATTATCCAGACGAAAGAAAACAAAAACTCTTTAATGAAATGATGACGGATTTGCGTGATAACCAACAAGCCGGTGTCACAGCGCGTCAACTTTACGGAACAGTAACGGAATATGCCGATGTTGTTGTTGAATCCTTAGTCGAAGAACCAGTTCGCTCGTCGAATTGGCTAATTGCTATGGATGGTGGTTTACTACTTGGTTCTATTTTCGCCTTGATTGCTGGTATCAGCATGTACACAGGGAGTGAAGAAGGCCAAGTGATGGGAATCGTCAGCCTACTAGTTAACTATGTGATTGGTGGGATTTCAATGTTAATCATCTCCAACTATTCACCAAAACTCGATGCGCCAAAAGGACAACGAGGTTACGGGAAGTATATTGGTGCCACAGCAATTGCGATGGTATTATGGATGTTAATGTTAACTCTAACAACTGCTCTAGTGCCGATTTCAATTAACCGTCCACTAGCAGCGGAATACTATATTGCAATAGGTATCATCGGTATTGCGGCGAAATTCTTCTTGAAGAAAAAGCTAAATATTGTCGGTGGTGTATTTTAACAATAGTTAGGAGCTCAATCTACGGATTGGGCTTTTTTTCTTGACGAAAGCTGTCAGAGGTGTTAAGTTAGACAATAAAAAATCAAGAGAGCCAAAGGAGAGGGAATACAGAATGTCGAAATGGGAAACAAAATTTGCCAAAAAAGGATTTACGTTTGATGACGTCTTATTAATACCAGCAGAGAGTCACGTGTTGCCAAATGATGTGGATGTATCAATCAAATTAGCGGAAAACTTACATTTAAATGTTCCAATCATGAGTGCAAGTATGGATACGGTCACTGAAGCAGAAATGGCGATTGCAATGGCACGTCAAGGTGGTTTAGGTGTCATCCATAAAAATATGTCAATTGAAGCACAAGCTGGTGAAGTTCGTAAAGTAAAACGTTCAGAAAGTGGCGTCATTATTGATCCATTCTTCTTAACACCAGAACACTCTGTCAAAGAGGCAGAGCAACTAATGAGTCGATACCGCATTAGTGGTGTGCCAATTGTAAATCATATGGAAGAACGCATCCTTGTGGGAATTTTAACCAACCGTGACCTACGTTTCATTGGAGATTACCAACAACTAATCGGTGGCGTCATGACAAAAGACAACCTTGTAACAGCTCCAATCGGCACCTCTCTAAAAGAAGCAGAAAGTATTTTACAAAAATATAAAATTGAAAAACTGCCACTTGTGGATGAAGCGGGCAGGTTAGCAGGCTTAATTACAATTAAAGATATCGAAAAAGTAATCCAATTCCCTAATTCAGCCAAAGATGATCACGGTCGTCTCCTAGTTGCTGCAGCAGTTGGTGTCACATCAGATACTTTTGAACGTACCCAAGCGTTGCTGGATGCAGGTGCTGATGCAATTATCATCGATACTGCACACGGACACAGTGCTGGCGTATTACGTAAAATTCGTGAAATTCGCGAAGCTTTTCCAGAAGCAACTTTAATCGCTGGAAACGTCGCGACGGCAGAAGGAACACGTGCCTTATATGATGCAGGTGTTGATGTGGTTAAAGTTGGAATTGGGCCAGGTTCAATTTGTACTACTCGTGTTGTAGCAGGTGTTGGTGTGCCGCAAATTACTGCGATTTATGATGCAGCAGGCGTTGCACGCGAATACGGCAAAACAATTATTGCTGATGGTGGAATTAAGTATTCCGGAGATATCGTAAAAGCAATGGCAGCAGGCGGACACGCTGTTATGTTAGGTAGTATGCTAGCAGGAACAGACGAGTCACCAGGCGAATTCGAAATTTTCCAAGGCCGTCGTTTCAAAGTTTACCGTGGAATGGGAAGCTTAGCAGCAATGGAAAAAGGTTCAAGCGACCGTTACTTCCAAGGCGGACAGAATGAAGCAAACAAATTAGTACCAGAAGGAATCGAAGGGCGAGTGGCTTATAAAGGCGCTATCTCTGACATCATCTTCCAACTACTAGGCGGCGTTCGCTCAGGTATGGGATACGTTGGAGCAGGCAACCTAGAAGAGTTACGCGAAAACGCGCAATTCACTCAAATGTCAGGTGCCGGTCTAATCGAATCTCACCCACACGACGTTCAAATCACAAAAGAAGCACCAAA
>CAZLGI010000143.1:0-3374 GCA_964558995.1 uncultured Carnobacteriaceae bacterium
ATTTTAAGTGGAGATAACTTTTCCAATTCAAAAATAATTTCCTGAACAAACTTCTCATGATTATCACCGAGACGTTCTTCAGCCCTTTTCCCATCTAATTGTGCATTTCTGATTTGTAACAAAACTAAGCGCTCGACTTCATCTTTAGTGATTTTATCACTAAAATGATTGAGTCGCTTAATATGTGACTTGCATTGTTGATAATATTTTTCATTATGAGGTAATAGCTCTACTGGTGACAAGTTTTGTAAATAACGAGCAGGAATAACTTCTTTATTAAGCATGATAAGCATCTTCCTTTCTTACCTTGAAACAATATATCAATCCCCATAATCACATTATAGCCGAGTTTATTACCAAAATAAATTAATATGGCTTTTTATTACTCTGGCACACTGATTGAGTCCGGGTCAATCCCTAATGCTTCCGCCATTTCTTCGTTAACAACTAATTCAAGAATTGCCGATGATTCTACTGCCAATGTCGATGGATCTACACCTTCGTCAATAATTTTTAATGCCATTTCTCCAGTTTGACGTCCTAATTCATAGTAGTTAATACCAAATGTTGCTAATCCGCCTGCCAAAACTTGGTCAGTAGATGCGGCAACGACTGGTAACTTGTAAGCTTTTGCAATTTCTGCAACAGTTGCCATCGTACTTGCTAGCGTATTATCAGTTGGGATATAAACGCCATCTACATCTTGTGCCAATGATTCCATCGCTTGTTGAACGTCATTTGTTGATGTAACAGTTCTAGTTATGACCGTTAGACCTAGTTCTTGCAGAATAGCTTCCGCATCATCTGCTTGAATCACAGAGTTTGGTTCACTGGAGTTATAGATTAATCCAATGTTTTTTGCTTCAGGTATAACTGAAAGTAATAATTTAACTTGATCTTCAATCGGCCCAGCATCTGTCGTCCCTGTGATGTTAGCGCCTGGTGTTTCTAGGCTATCGACTAAACCTGCTTCAACTGGATCTGTTACTGCCGTGAATAACAATGGCACTTCATCTTCAATATTAGCTAATGACTGTGCTGCTGGTGTTGCGATTGCTAAAATCACATCATTATTTCCTGATAAACGCTCAGACATCGTTTGTAAGTTTGCCTGGTCACCTTGAGCATTTTGGTAATCTAAGGTCATGTTCTCACCTTCCACATAACCTGCTTCTTCAAGAACATCTAAGAAGCCTTGACGTGAAGCGTTTAAGGACTCATGATCCATCAATTGTAAGATACCAACATTAATCTCATCATTATCTCCTGCTGTTGATCCAGCGCTACCTCCACATGCTGCTAACAGTAACGACACCCCTAATACTAAACTTGCTTTTAATCCCCATCTTTTTTTACTCATTGTAATTTCCTCCTATGTATTGAGTGTTCATTATATTATCCAAAAATCCAATCAAAAAACCCCATTCAGATTCGTACAAATCTGAATGGGGTTTATTTCATTAGCCTATTAGAAAGAAAACTCTCTTCAGCCTATACCACTCAGATTTTCATCTATGTGGTATTTGCTCACGCAAAAGTTCTTTAGCCTCATAGATACAAACAATGTTTGTCATGTTTGTATCCATGTTAGTCATGAGTACAAACATCATCTAAAAAAGCTAAAGTAAAATTTTTGTGTCGATTGAATGGTTTTCTTTTGGGTATTCATAATATAACCTCGCATGTTTTATTTGTTGATAGACGTATTCTAACCTATCTAAAATGAGATGTCAATGAGAATTTGAGTTGAGTTATTTAATAATGTGTTTTTATTTGTCTTTTGAACTAAAAGCAACCAGAGTTGTTTTTTCCAAACGTTTTATAATCAGGATTGCGATTAGCGCCTTGCCAAAATCACCTGGTAAAAATAAGATAACACCTGCCGAAAGTACTTGCGGGAAGGATAGCCCACTTTCTAAAACGACATTTAGAATAAATGCCATATAAGGAGTGCCGACTAGATAAATGACAAAGGTTCCAATTAGTACTAATACGCCATAATTCTTGACGTGTTGATGGCGCTTAAGCCAAGCTATCAAGGTAGCGGCAGCCATGAAGCCAAATAGAAAGCCGAAACTTGGTGTCATTATGATTGGTGCGCCTCGCAATAGTAGCATCAAAATTAAATGTAACAGTTGCGAGAAAAAAGCTGCTCTTGGGGACAAAAGTAAACCTGCTAATAAAACAAATAATGTTTGCAAGGTAACTGGAACGGGTCCGATTGGAATGACAATCATGCCTCCGATAACACTTAAGGCTGCCAGCAAACTGATTCGCGTAATTTCTTGAGTGTTTGCTTTCATTCGGACTCATCTGCCTTCATTTTTATGCTGATTTCCCCATAAGATAGAGTTTTTTCACTATGATCGGGTAGCTTTACGACTAAACCGCCCTTATCATCAATCGCAATCGCTCGGCCTTCATAGTGTTTCTTTTGTAAAACAAAGGTGACGTCTTTACCTAGAACGAAGCAGCGTTTACGGTATTCGTCTAAGAATAATTTTGAAGACATCGTTTCATACAAGCGATAAAAATGCTGGATGATTTTTGCTGCGATTTCATTTCGTGATGCGCTTTGTTCTTTCTTTTCGAATAAGGATCCGATAATTGGTTTTAACTCTTCGGGTATGCCGCTCTCATCTAAGTTGACATTCAGCCCAATTCCTAAAATAATTGACTGAATCGATTGTGTTTCTAGATTGATTATCCCTTCAGTTAAAATGCCGCATATTTTTTTGCCATTCAGAAAAATGTCATTGACCCATTTAATCTGTGGTTTCTCATCAGTTAACTCTTCAATGGCCTGACAGACTGCCACTGCAGCGAGCGTTGTGATGAGAGTTGTGTCAGCATCAGGATTTAAATTGTGAAGCGCTAATGACATGTACAAGCCATTTTCAGCTGGTGAGTAGAATGTTCTCCCTAACCGGCCTTTGCCTTTTGTCTGTTCCTCAGCCACAATCAAAAAATCTGCATCCACACCGTTGTTTAATTTCCTTTTCGCTTCAGTGTTAGTCGAATCAAGGCTAGAAAAACTCGTGACATCTAAGGGTATTCCCAAATGAGATTCAATGACATTTGAGTGGAGCACATCAACTTGTCCGCTGAGACGATAGCCAACGCCAGGCACGGATTCAATCGGATAACCCTCGTCACGCAAAGTTTGAATCGCCTTCCAAATTGCGTTCCGACTAATATTTAAATGATCAGCCAGTTTCTGCCCAGAAAAAGACTCATTCGAATGATTCAATAAAAATGCTAAAACAATTTCTTTCGTTGTCATCCCCTCACCCTTTCATTAGCCTAGTTTACGTAATGGCGATAAAGTTGTCAACCCTAACTTCGAAACAGGTGACAACTAACGAGTGATGATT
>CAZLGI010000143.1:3384-4539 GCA_964558995.1 uncultured Carnobacteriaceae bacterium
CTCTAGTCCAAAAAAAAGACCCTCATAAACATGATCATGTTTACGAGGGTCGGCTCTTAATTATTAATTATTTTGGTGGAATAACTGTGATTGTCATACTTTGACGTCCGAATGCCCAAGCAGCATCTAGATTTGTAATGTGAACGTCGATACGGTTACCTTTGATATCGCCACCTGTATCGCCAGCGATATATGTTCCGTAACCAGGTACGATAATTGTTGATCCTAATGGAATAACATTAGGGTCTACTGCTACTACCCAAGGATTAACACGTAAATTAATTCCTGAAAATGTGTAGTCACTTAGAGATGGTTGGTTTGTAGAGTATGCTGTTGCTTCTACGTGCATTGTATAACCTTCTGATGCAGAAGTTGTTACTGGTGCTTCAACTTTTTCTTCTACAACTGGTGCAGTTTCGACTGCTTTTTCTTCAATTTGATTGTATTCTTCGATTTCTTCAACTGGTGTTTCAACTTCGACAGCAACCTCTTCACTTACATCGTATGATTTTGCTTCTTCGCCTTCACCAACTGTTACAACTTTATGGTCCGCTGAAAGATAAATCGCATTTCCTGCAATAATCATATCTGCGTTTGCAATGTTGTTAACGTCGATTAATGTATTTAGAGAAATATCAGTTGCTGCTGCAATAGCTGATAACGTGTCTCCCCATGTGAATACGTATTTACTACCTTTTTCATTTGCTTTAATGTCTTCTTTAATTTGGTCTACTGTACGAGCTTCCCAAGTTTCTGGTGTAAATTCTGTCGCACTCGCTTCTGCTGGGTTAGAAAATGCCATAATTCCCGCTAGTGCAATTGAAGCACCTGTAGCTAATAGTTTTTCCTTAATGTTCATGTTTAATTTCTACTCCTTTTTTTCTTGCAATTTATGCAAGTACCCTTAGTTCCAAGACTATCCACAACACTGTTTAATTCGGTCTGTCTTTCTTGAGCCAAAGTTATCCTATCACGAATGATGGGTTATGTACGTTATAACATCGTTTTGTCAACCTGTCTTAACGCTACTGTATTAAAAGTAAGTGAATATTACAAAAGGGGTTCAAATATTACAAAGGTTTCAAAAACAAATGTTTTATTACATGAATAAAGTTCGGTGAATACGATGAGAATAACACCCTTGCGCCTCTCATT
>CAZLGI010000144.1:0-4500 GCA_964558995.1 uncultured Carnobacteriaceae bacterium
CCTAATCGGGGTTATTGAGACGATGGTAAGTGCATTTGGTGGTTCTATGTTTAAAGATGCGGTGGTTTATTTAATCTTAATCATCATTTTGATTGTAAAACCATCTGGAATCTTCGGCAAGAATACGAAAGAGAAAGTGTAGGTGAGAGCGATGAAACAATTTAATAAATATAATTTAGGCTGGCTCATCCTCACCATCATCGGAGGATTAATCCTATTTTTTGGTGTTAGTACGGGAAGCATATCTGTTTTCCAACAAATTACATTAGTGTCTATTTTAATTAATATTATTTTAGCAGTTGGTTTGAACTTAATTATTGGTTTCTCAGGTCAGTTTTCTCTAGGGCATGCTGGTTTTATGGCGATCGGTGCTTATAGTGGAGCAATTGTCGGCGACATGGTTGATGGCATTTTGGGCTTTATACTAGGCTTAGTTGTCGGGATTGTTATCGCAATTATCGCTGCGCTATTGGTTGGTATTCCAACACTCCGCTTAAAAGGAGACTATCTAGCAATTGCGACTTTGGGAGTATCTGAGATTATCCGAATCATTATTATTAACATTCCAGAATTAACAAATGGAGCACGTGGAATCAGTGGAATTGGTTTCCCATTCGAATCAAGTACAAGCTTCATTATGGTTGCGTTCTTGATTGTTGTACTTACAACCATTGTTACAGTAAACTATATTAAAAGTAGTCCAGGTCGAGCAACGATTTCGATTCGTGAAGATGAAATTGCTGCAGAATCAATGGGAGTAAACACAACACGTTACAAAGTGATTGCATTTATGCTAGGTGCAGCGACTGCAAGTATCGCAGGTTCTCTATATGGAACATTCTTCAGCGTTATTAACCCAAGTGACTTTACCTTCCAACGTTCGATTGATGTCTTAATCATCGTTGTATTCGGAGGAATTGGTAGTATCACGGGTACTTTTGTCGCCGCGATTGTATTAGGTATTTTAACCACAGCTCTACAATCCTTTGGTGAAATGCGTATGATTCTGTATTCTCTTGCTTTAGTTGCAATCATGGTTTTCCGTCCAGGTGGCTTATTAGGTACGAGAGAATTTACTATCTCTGGTATTTTGAACCGTTTTACTAAGAAGGAGGCAGGCAAATGAGTCTATTAGAAGTTACTGATTTAACAAAAAACTTTGGCGGCCTTGCTGCCCTTTCGAACGTTGACTTTCATCTTGAAAGTAACGAATTAGTTGGTTTAATCGGACCAAATGGCGCAGGGAAAACGACTTTTTTCAACTTGTTAACTGGTGTTTATGAACCGACAGAAGGGGATATCATCCTCAATAGTGACGACAAGGAAACAAGATTAAATGGAAAAAAACCATTTGTTATTACTGAATTAGGTTTAGCAAGAACTTTCCAAAACATCCGCTTATTTCGTGATCTATCAGTGATTGATAATGTATTAATTGCTCTGCACAATCGAAAAGGTGTAGGCGTATTTCAAAGCATTCTCCGTACACCGAAATATTATCAAAACGAAAAAGAATTAAGAGAACGTGCGATTGAGTTATTAAGTATTTTTGAATTGGAAGATCAGACCGAAACTTTAGCACGTAACTTGCCTTATGGTGAACAGCGTCGCTTAGAAATTGTTCGTGCTCTAGCAACTGAGCCTAAAATTTTATTCTTAGACGAACCAGCAGCAGGGATGAATCCACAAGAAACAGCAGACTTAACGGCATTAATTCGACAAATTCAACGAGACTTCAAAATCACTGTCGTTCTGATTGAACATGACATGTCTTTAGTTATGAATGTGTGTGAACGAATTTATTGTTTAGAATACGGGCGTTTGATTGCAGAAGGTACACCTTCTGAAATTCAAAAGAATCCGGCAGTTATCAAAGCTTACTTAGGAGGCGATTAGAGATGTTGAAAGTGAAAAATCTATCTGTCAATTACGGTATGATTCATGCTGTAAAAGACGTCTCCTTTGAAGTAAATGAAGGTGAAATTGTTTCCTTAATTGGAGCAAACGGTGCAGGAAAATCAACCATTCTCCGAACTATTTCGGGTTTAGAGAGAGCGGCTAGTGGAAGCATTGAGTACTTAGGTCAAGATATTTCTAAGGCAGCTTCTAGAAAAATGGTCGAACAAGGCTTAATCCAAGTACCAGAAGGCCGTCACGTATTTAAAGGCTTGACGGTTCAGGAAAATCTAGACTTGGGCAGTTTTGCAAGGAAAGATCGAACTGACTTAGCCAAAGATTTGAAAGAAGTCTTCGAACGCTTCCCAATTTTAGCCGAACGTAAAAATCAAGATGCAGCGACTTTATCGGGTGGCGAACAGCAAATGTTAGCGATGGGACGTGCCTTAATGGCCAAACCAAAACTCTTGCTACTTGATGAACCATCAATGGGCTTGGCGCCAATTTTTATTAAAGAAATTTTCCGAATCATCGAAGATATTCAAAAACAAGGCACAACTATTTTGCTGATTGAGCAGAATGCTAAAGTTGCTTTGGAAATCTCGAGTCGAGGTTACGTGTTAGAAACAGGCCGAGTCGTGTTGAGTGACACGGGAGAAAAATTACTGAAAAATGATGATGTTCAAAAAGCATATCTAGGAGGGTAAGGATAACATGGATGTAAACAGTTATATGACAAAAGAATTAGTAACGATTGTGCCAGATACAAAAATTTTGGATGCATTAGATTTGATGAAAAAACACAATATCCATCGCCTGCCAGTAGTAGATGGCAATCGATTAATTGGCTTAATTACTGAAGGTGTCATTGAACGCAATACACCATCAACAATGACCAGCTTAGATATGCATGAAGTGAACTATTTATTGAACAAAACCTCAGTTGGCGACATTATGGAAAAAGAATTATATACGATTGATAAAGAAGCTTTGTTAGAAGAAGCAGCGATTAAAATGCGTCAGCATAACATTGGCGTTTTACCTGTTGTTGAGGATAATAACCATATCATAGGAATTATTACCGACAAAGATATCTTCGATGCCTTCGTCGACGTATTAGGTTTCTACACTCCAGGTGTCAGAGTTGTCGTGAATGTAGCAGAAGACCGTCAAGGCGTTCTGGAAGAGTTGACTGACTTCTTTTATGAAGCCGAAATTAACATTCAACAAATCGCGGTCTACCGCAAACCAGATTTAATCCAAGTGATTATTCAAGTGGACAGCGATGATGTCACAGGCATCAAAGCAAGCCTAGAAGCAAAAAACTATGAAGTCGGTTCGATTATTTTCAAAGAGCCACCAGCAGCACCATTAAATTAAATCTAAAAAACACAGCTGGGGAAAGTAAAACTCGGCTGTGTTTTTCTTTTAAATAATAACTTTTCAGTGCGTAGGTCACGTATTAAGTGTATAATTAATTCATAAATCATCGAGGAGGCTTTTCTATGAATCAAACAGCACTAACTACACTTGTTTTACATGCAATCAAGGAACAATATGTCAGTGAGAAAGCATTCTATTCGAATCAACTTGGTATCTCGTCTCAAAGTTGGGATCGATGGAAAAAAGGTGAACATGGTTTGAAGCCCGATAATATGCAAATTGTTGCGAAGTTATTTACTGACTATGAGTGGATGCTCGTACAGAAGATTTCACGTAACGCAGATATTTTGCCAGAAGTACAAGATGACCCGGTTAGGGAATATCGCTTTTTGAAATATCAAATTGCAAAAAAATGGCTATCGACCGGCATCGCATCTGTTTCATGGAAAAGCACCGAAGAAGCAAAAACTGACCAACCAGCTAGAAAAGAAACGGTCACTACTTTGCGTTTAGAAGTAAGCTATGATTTTTGGAGTTATAAAGACATTGTTGATCTACGTCTACCAAGTGTGATTCGTCATCAAATTGAATCGGAGAAAGTTGATCTCCTGGAGTGGATTGACGAGAACTCACCAGATACTATTCAGACAATGAATTAGGTCACCGTGTTTATCACAGAATATGTTAGAATAAAAAGAAATATGAACAAGAGAAGGGATTTTCATGTCACGAGAGCAATCCAGAAGAAGTAGGAATAGAAGAAATAAAGGGAAGAAAATGACAACATTTACAGTTGTAGCACTTTTAAGTATCAGTCTCGTTTCGTGTAATTGGGATCAAATTATTTCAGAATTTGGCCAAGGAATTTCTTCTACCAGTGAAGTAGAAACAAGCAAGCAGTCATCTGAATTCTCATCCGAATCGATTAGTAGTAGTGAATCTGAGATTACGAGTGAACAAATTCGCGAATCAGAGCTTGCAAGTTTAAGAGAACAACTCATTGATACACCAGACGCACACAGTTCAGATTGGAATTTAATTTTAGTGAATCGCTTTAATCAATTAGAGGACGATTTATCATTCGAACAAGCAATAATTGAAAATGGTTTTATTATAGATGCAAGAATTCAGAACGAGTTAGAGCAGATGTTGGCAGATGGCCGTGCACAAGGATTAGATTTTATCGTTGTGTCAACTTATCGGACATTAGCTCAACAGCAA
>CAZLGI010000145.1:0-4471 GCA_964558995.1 uncultured Carnobacteriaceae bacterium
CGTAGAAGCTGCTATGCGTATGGTCGAAGGTACCGCTCGCTCAATGGGCATTACCGTTAAAGGCTAATAAAATAGACAGCTTCTCATGCAACATGCTCTCATGAAGCATTGTTGTAAGTGGGAGGTCAATCCGTTAAAACCACAATCAAGGAGGAATAATCATGGCTAAAAGAGGTAAACAATACCGCGCAGCGATTGAGAAAGTAGAACAAGGCAAAGCCTACTCTGCTGACGAAGCGCTAGCGTTGGTAAAAGAAATTGACTTTGCAAAAATTGATTCATCAATCGAAGTTGCATACCGTCTAGGTATCGACACTCGTAAAAATGATCAACAAATCCGTGGCGCAGTAGTGTTGCCACACGGTACAGGTAAAACACAACGCGTACTAGTATTCGCAAAAGGTGACAAAGCTAAAGAAGCTGAAGCAGCTGGAGCAGACTTCGTAGGAGAAAACGACTTGGCAGAAAAAATCCAAGGCGGATGGTTCGACTTTGACGTTGTTGTTGCAACACCTGATATGATGGGAACTGTTGGACGTTTGGGCCGTGTTCTAGGACCTAAAGGCTTAATGCCAAACCCTAAAACAGGAACAGTTACTATGGATGTAACGAAAGCTGTTGAAGAAATCAAAGCTGGTAAAGTAACTTACCGTGCTGACAAATCTGGAAACATTCATGTTCCAATTGGTAAAGCATCATTCGACACTGAAAAGTTATTGGAAAACTTCAATACAATTCATGACGTAGTATTGCGTGCTAAACCAGCATCAGCTAAAGGTGATTACATTAAAAACCTTAACGTATCCACAACATTTGGACCTGGTGTTAAAGTAGCACCAAGCTCACTTAACTAATTCATCAAAAAATACTTGACCTAAGTGGTTGTCATTGGTATAATCACTTAGGTTATATATGTCTTACCGTAGACAGTAGGGGGCTAACGCCTTAATCATCCTACCGAGGAAGAATCCAGTTATGAATCAACGGATCCTCTATGTCTTGGTGGCATAGAGTTTTTTGTTTTTACAAAAAATTCTATTCAAAAATCCAGGGGGTGAACAATAAGATGAGTGAAGCTGCTATCGCTAAGAAACAAGAGTTAGTAGAATTAGCAACAACGAAACTACAAGAATCAGCTTCTGTAGTAGTAGTTGACTATTTAGGACTAACAGTTGCACAAGTAACAGAATTACGTAAACAATTGCGTGAGGCTGGCGTAGAAATGCATGTAATGAAAAACTCAATCATTTCTCGTGCCGCTGAAGCTGCAGGTTTAGAAGGTATGAACGATGTTTTCAAAGGACCTACTGCAGTTGCTTTCAGTTCTGAAGATGTTGTAGCACCAGCTAAAATTATGGCTGAGTTTGCTAAAACAGCAGAAGCATTAACAATTAAAGGCGGCGTGATTGAAGGTAAAGTTGCATCAGTTGAAGAAATTGAAGCTCTTGCTAAACTACCAAACCGCGACGGAATGTTGTCAATGTTACTTTCAGTATTACAAGCACCTGTGCGAAACTTTGCATTGGCTGTTAAAGCTGTTTCTGAAAAAGAAGAAGAAGCTGCTTAATGTATCAACCGATTTCTATTTAGAAATCACCAAAATAAAACAAAAAAAGAATCTAATGGAGGAAATATATCATGGCATTGAATGTAGAACAAATTATTGCTGACATCAAAGAAGCAACAGTTCTTGAGTTAAACGACCTAGTTAAAGCAATCGAAGAAGAGTTTGGTGTAACTGCAGCAGCTCCTGTAGCAGCAGCAGCTGGTGCTGGAGAAGCAGCAGCAGAAGAGCAAACAGAATTCGACGTAGAGTTGAAAGAAGTTGGCGCATCTAAGATTAAAGTTATCAAAGCTGTACGTGAAGCAACTGGCCTAGGCTTGAAAGAAGCTAAAGCATTAGTTGACGGAGCACCAGGCGTAATCAAAGAAGGCGTATCTAAAGAAGACGCTGAAGCATTGAAAGCAACATTAGAAGAAGTAGGCGCAGTAGTAGAATTGAAATAATTCTTAAACAGCGTAGGGTCGGGACAATCGTTCCGGCCTTTCTTTTTTGAAAAAGGAGGATTAACATGTCCGATCATTACTATACAAACGAACCATCTGTTGAAAGTAACCAAGAAAGATGGCACTTCACGTTACGTGGGAAGAAATTTCATTTCACAACTGATGCTGGTGTTTTCTCCAAAGGGACAGTAGATTACGGGTCACGCTTATTGATTGAGTTATTTGAAGAGCCTAATGTCGCAGGCAATCTGTTAGACGTTGGATGTGGCTATGGACCAATTGGCTTGTCACTTGCACATGCTTATCCAGAACGAACAGTTGAAATGATTGACGTGAATGAGCGTGCATTAAAGTTAGCCAAGCAAAACGCGGCCGACAACCAAATGAAAAATGTAAAGATTTATCAATCTGCTGCTTATGAACATGTCACAGGCACATTCGCTGCTATCGTAACGAACCCACCGATCCGAGCAGGAAAACAAGTGGTTCATGAAATTTTAGCAGAAGCTTATGACCATTTAGAACCGGGTGGCACATTAACCGCAGTGATCCAGAAGAAACAAGGAGCCGCGAGTGCAGAGAAGAAAATGCTTGAAGTTTTCGGAAACGCCACACGTATCGCAAGAGACAAAGGCTACTGGATTATTCAAAGCGAAAAATAAAGCTTGACAAGTAACGTAATTAATCATACAATTATTAATACTGTGAACACACTGAATAGAGAAATTGTGGTTGAAATATTGTCCAGCCGCGGTTTCGCAAGATAAAAACAAAAGATAGCGTAAATTTTCTTTGAAAATGCATCGGTCTTTTGGTTTTTTTTTGCCAAAAAATGGGTTAACGCAGGCGTTTGTTAGTCAATTGTAACATTCGTAACACAAATGTAATGTTTAGCTGTATTTCTCTTTTGTCAAATTTTTTGAGGGGTGAAGAAGTTGGTAGGACACAATGTAAAGTATGGGAAGCAACGTATCCGTAGAAGTTACTCACGTATCAACGAGGTATTGGAACTTCCAAACCTGATTGAGCTTCAGATAGATTCCTATAAATGGTTTCTAGAAAAAGGCTTGCGTGAAATGTTTGATGATCTGTCACCAATCGAAGATCATACAGGTAACTTAGGCTTAGACTTTTTAGAATATGAACTTCACAAACCGAAGTATACGGTTGATGAAGCACGTCAACATGATGCAAACTACTCCGCTCCAATTTATGTGAAGCTACGTCTGATTAACAAAGAAACAGGCGAAATCAAAGATCAAGAAGTATTCTTTGGTGATTTCCCATTAATGACCGATATGGGTACGTTTGTTATCAATGGTGCAGAACGAGTGATTGTATCTCAATTAGTTCGTTCACCAGGCGTTTATTATCATAATAAAATTGATAAGAACGGTAAAGAAACATTTGGAAACACAATGATTCCTAACCGTGGCGCGTGGATGGAATTCGAAACAGATGCGAAAGACATTTCGTATGTCAGAATTGACCGTACACGTAAGATTCCATTAACTGTTTTAATTCGTGCACTTGGATTTGGTTCAGATGACCAAATTTTAGAAATTTTTGGTAATAGTGACACGTTGAGGTTAACAATGGAGAAAGATGTTCATAAGGTTTCTTCCGATTCAAGAACAGAAGAAGGACTAAAAGACATCTATGAGCGCCTACGTCCAGGTGAGCCGAAAACGGCAGAAAGCTCGCGTAATCTATTATATTCTCGTTTCTTTGATCCAAGAAGATATGATTTAGCGCCAGTGGGACGTTACAAATTAAATAAGAAATTAAACATTAAAACAAGACTATTCAACCAAATTCTTGCTGAGACATTAGTTGATCCAGAAACTGGAGAAGTTTTAGCAGAAAAAGGAACAGAACTAGACCGCGAAGTTATGGACAAACTTGCACCGTATTTTGATAACGGCTTAAATGAAGTTGTCTTACACCCAACAGAAGATGGGGTTGTCGCAGAACCAGTTCACGTTCAAGTTGTAAAAGTCTATTCAAATGTTGATCCTGAAAAAGAAATTAATATCATTGGTAACGGTGAAGTTGCAGAAGATATTAAAAACTTAACGACAGCTGATATTTTTGCTTACTTGAACTACTTCTTGAACTTATATGAAGGAATCGGTAAGACAGATGATATTGACCACTTAGGGAACCGTCGCATTCGTTCTGTTGGTGAATTACTACAGAACCAATTCAGAATTGGTCTATCTCGTATGGAACGTGTCGTACGTGAAAGAATGTCAATTCAAGACGTTTCAACAATTACACCACAACAGTTAATTAACATTCGTCCTGTTGTTGCTTCTATTAAAGAATTCTTTGGTTCATCTCAGTTATCACAGTTTATGGACCAAACCAACCCATTGAGTGAGTTGACGCATAAGCGTCGTCTATCTGCATTAGGGCCTGGTGGTTTGACTCGTGACCGTGCTGGATATGAAGTCCGTGACGT
>CAZLGI010000146.1:0-4436 GCA_964558995.1 uncultured Carnobacteriaceae bacterium
TTTTCTCTCATGCTTAAATGTGAGGATCAAGCCGAAATTGATTACTATTGGGAAAAGTTATCAGCTGTCCCAGAAGCAGAAGAATGCGGTTGGCTAAAAGACAAATTCGGCGTCTCCTGGCAAATCACGCCAAACGAGATGGATGACATGATGCAGTCAACCGATGAAGAAGCAAAAGCCCGTGTTGTTGAAGCCTTTTTGAAAATGAAGAAGTTTGATATCGCGGCACTGCATGCTGCGTTTTCAGGGGAGTAATGAGATAGAGGAAAGGCTGAGCGCAGAAATTATCTAAATAAAAAAGAGGTTCGGGAAAATTTCCCGAACCTCTTTTTTTATACCATTAACAAGCCGTCAACGTCTTCAATGCGAATGCGTTTATTTGTAATTTGCGTGATATATCCTTGGTCTTCCAGTGATGCCAACTTCCGGCTCACTGTCTCAGGTGTTGTACCAAGATAGGATGCCAAATCTTTTTTGGTCATCGGCAATTCAAGTTCATTTGCACCGCGATCCAATAATTCAACTAAAAACATCGCCAATCGCGCTTCCACTTTTTCAGTGGCCACTAAGGTCGTTTGCTTTTCCGATTGGTCCAAACGGTTAGAGAATTCTTCCATAATCTTCAGAGAAATCGCCGGATATTTTGCGAGTAAAGGTTGTAAATCGTCCTGTGTTAGCATACAGACGGTCGTGTCTTTCATCGCTTCGGCAAAAGATTCATGCTTTGCTGAACGGAATAATGCCATTTCGCCAGTAAAATCACCCGGGCTCAAAAAGCGTAAAAGTTGTTCTTTGCCCGACTCCGTTGAGTTGAAAATTCTCACTAATCCGTTGTTAATAATATACAAGGAATCTGATGATTCTTCAGGGCGATAAATAAATTCACCTTTTTTGTAATGCCTTGCTTTAGCTAAGGTCGAGATATAGGTCACCTCTTCGTCAGTTAAGTGATTAAAAATAGGTACAAGTGATACACAAGTTTTATGTGAGCCAACTGCTCCGTGTCCGTGATGAGCTACCATTCTGTACACTCCTTTTCATTTCATGTTGCTACTAGTATAACATGCTGCTTGAAAAAAAAATTGATGCAGGTCAAGGAATTAAAATCACTTGACAAGAGGGAACGCATGTTCGTATAATAAAGGAAAACAATGTGAGGTGGAAAAAATGACGGATCATACCTATCTGAAAGGGCAAGTCGAAAAAATAAGAATTGTAGAATTAGAAGCGATGCCTCTCGTACGCTTTACTTTGAAGACAAATGAAGATAGCAAAGAAAACTGCTTGATAAAAGTCCATTCATTAAATTTCCTCTATCATGTGGCAGAAGGAAAAAACATTGTCATTTTTGGCAAACGCAATAAACGAAATCAAGTCGTTGTGCGGAAATATCACGTTAAACAAGATTAGAAGGCAGGCGAAGTGAAATGAAATTATTGCAAAAGGGAAACTGGAAAAAGAACCTCTCAATTTCGAGCTTATTAGAACAAAAAGGGTGCGATGAGTTTTTTCTTTTGAAGGAACAAATAAAAATAGCTGGAAAAGGCTATGAACTTTGGTGGTATAATTATAAAGACAAGAATCACATTTTGGCTAAGCAATTGGGATATCCCTACACATTGTATTTTTTCCTGTTAGAGGATGGCGATTTGTTCGCTGCGGATGACTTCCGAAAATATATGGAAGAGGGGATTTTGCTGAAGCCAAGCGTAAAACCACGAAAGAAAAAGGGGTCATTTCATTGATATTACAAACTGCGATTGAAACTTATAAGCCTTATAATGAACAAGAAGCACGAGATCAACAAAGAATGTTGACCTATTTAGCAGAGCACAACAATCTATTAACGCGAGAAAATGAAGAGGCACATTTTACCGCGTCAGCTTGGATTGTTAATCCAGACTTTACAAAAGTAGCCATGGTCTTTCATCATATTTACCAATCCTGGTCTTGGACAGGCGGTCATGCAGATGGTGATGCCGACCTACTTCGCGTTGCCCTTAAAGAAGCGAATGAGGAACTGGGCTTGGAAGATATTACACCAGTTATGACAGACATTTTTTCATTGGAAGTCTTGTCAGTTCCAGAACACGAGAAAAAAGGGAAAATCGTTCACGAACACCTTCACCTCAACGCCACGTATTTGTTGCAGGCAGAGGAAGAGTCGCTCGTCGTTAACCCAGAAGAAAACAGCGCTGTTGCATGGCTGACACTAGATGAAGCTGTTAGCAAAAGCAACGAAGAGAAAATGCGAGTCATATATGCAAAATTGAATGATAAAGTCCGTAGCTTGTGATGGAGCTGAGTTTTTCCTTGCGTCTTTATCAAGGTCAAGACCCAAAAGACAAAAGACAGAAGGACAAAGCGGGGAACCCGCTTTTTTCAAAGATATTTAAAGTGAAGAGTGACAACCAGTAAATGCTGTAGAGCTGATATTATAGTTTGACGCACTTTCTTTAAAATGCGTCAAACTCGACCTCGATTTAAGATAGTTTGACGCATTTTCGTTAAAATGCGTCAAACTCAAGCAAGATTTAACAAAGTTTGAAGCATTTTCTATATAATGCGTCAAACTCAGGTCCGAGTTATAAAAGTTTGACGCATTCTGTGCCCAATAAAAAAGTCGCAAACACTTGAGCGTTACTCAGTGTTTGCGACTTTTTATTTGGAGCGGAATTTTTTCCCTGCCTCATGCTTAGTTAATCAATCATGCGCTTTTCGTTCTCTGGATCAAGATCGATAATGTGCTCAATATCTTGCACATATTCAAACGTCCCTAAGTAAGTGCCATCATCATCACGCAAGGCTGTGTAAGTGACCATTACGAAAACGCCGCGAGCACGGAAGTGTAGCGTTTCGATGTCTTTTCTTCCAGCTTTGAAATCTTCAATTAATTTTTTAACAATTGGTTGGCTCTTCGGTGGGTGACAATTATAAACGTCACGGCCGAGTGCATTTTTTGTTCGTGGAAATAGTTTTTTACCGGGTGTGTCGTTGAAATATTTCACCGTGTCATTGACATCCACAAACGTCAACTCCATTGGAATAGCATCCAACATTTTTTCTAACTCAGTAAGAGTCATATAACCCGTTTTGAACTGAATATTATCATCTGGCGTAGCTTCGGCCGGCTCCTCGCTGACCTTGAATTCTTTACGGTCAGGAACCCATTTCGCTTCAGGTTTGATAATGCAGTAACCAATCTCATCCGATTCATTTGCGATTGAAATCCAATCGTCCTCATTGAAGAACGGAATAATCATCGGAAGCATGATTTCTTCTTCTTTAACAATCATCTCTTCGACTTCATAACGCATTTTGTCAAAGGACTCCTGAGCATGGCTGAGTTCATCATTATCAATCAAGACACGAAAGTCACGAATCAAATCGCGAATTTCGTCATCAACACCCCACATCACAACAGGCGGAGCAGTCATGCCATAACGTTCCATAAATGGGAAAAAGGAATTCTCTTTACGACTATAATGACGATCAATTTCCCACAGCATTGTTAGCTGATGTTGCAGACCTTTTTTTAATTCTGCATCTGGTTCAGGTAAGTAAACCCTTAATAAATTTGCGATTCGGTCTAGCGTACTTTCAATCGCCAAGTTTTCCATTTTCAATACATGAATCGGATGACCTGGCTTATCTTGTTCGCTATCATGTTCGTAAACAGCCTCAATTGAATCGCTGAATAAAGACGCATGAACATTACAAAGACGCATGATTTCTTCAGCTTCAATGCCTTCTGTGCTCATCAAGCGACGTTCCATCACAGAAATTTCAAAAGCACTAACATTACCAAAGTGTTCCTTAAATTCGGCTTTGATTGCTTCTTCGTCTTCATCGTTATGGAGACGTAAGATTAAATCTTTTAGCTTAGCTTGGCGCTCTTCAAAGACCTTCGAACGCTGACTTTTCATTTGTTCAGTCACAATTCTGTCTCCTTTACACTAAAACCATTTGCTTCTAACGTTTGAACGATTGTCTCGTATGAAATCCCAAACTGTTTTGCAGCTCGACCTAGTGTCATCATTCTTCCTGCAGTTTGGAGCATTTTATCATCACGCAAAGGTGCAAAACCTAAGCTAACAATTACCTCACGAATTCTCGGGTGTTTCGTTACTGTTTCATAAACAGTGTCTTTCAAACTAATTTCTTCCACGAAATCATCCTTTCTAAAAATTTAATCATTTATCTACATAAGTCTTTTATTTATTATATAAGAATGGTATTCTTGATACTTAATAATAGTAAATAAAGCTAATGTTTGCAAGGGGCAAAGTGCTAATCAATAGGAATCACATTTATGACGTGTTAGAGTAAAATGACATATTTTCTGAAATAGAAAGGTAATAAAATGAAACATAAACTAAAAGACAATGTGCAGCAATTCGTAGATCGATTAAGAATTCGTAAACGCATGTTACTAG
>CAZLGI010000147.1:0-4392 GCA_964558995.1 uncultured Carnobacteriaceae bacterium
TAATTGGAATAGGTGTAGGACCTGGAGACAGCGAATTATTAACTTTAAAAGCAACAAAAATATTGGAAACTGTACCAGTTGTTTGTTCACCAAAATCCTCAATTGGAACCGTGTCAAAGTGACCAAATAGTACCACTGTTTTTGTCGCTTTTTCATTTAAGTAAAGCGCAGAAACGGACGGACGTTCTGGGTCAATATTAAAAAAGGAAATTTGCTCTGGATGAGCTTGGAAATAGTCTAATGAACGTAACTTTTCTTGCAGACGATAAGGGAATTGTTTCTCATCATCCGTTTGCGTTACACTGCGCCAGCCAACCAATTCGACTAGTAATTCTTTTAACTGTTTTGGTGTTTGCCATTTTTTATCTGTCATATCGATCTTCCTTTACCATAAAATCTCACTTTTCCATTATAACAAAGATTTTGTTGTTATAATAGAAGTAGAAAAACACGGAGGCGAAGATGATGACAAAAATAATTGGATTTATTGGTGTGGGGAATATGGGTTCGGCGATTTTGAAAGGTTTGTTGAACTCAGAATTTGCGCGCCCGGAAAATATTATTGCATCCAGACGTAATGCAGATATGCTTGCAGCGTTCGCGGAGGATTTTGGAATTCAAACGACGACCGATAATAAAATCGTTGCGGCGAAAGCGGACATTTTGTTCTTGGCGGTGAAGCCACATATGTACGAAGACGTGATTAAAGAAGTTCGCGATAACGTTGGTGCTGACACGATAGTTGTGAACATTGCAGCTGGTGTGAGTATTGCCGATATTGAAGACTATTTCGGTCACTCGATGAAAGTGGTTCGTGCGATGCCGAACACGCCCTCTCTTGTTGGCGAAGGAATGGTTGGCGTTTGCTTTAACAAGCGCGTTTCTACTGACGAGCAAAACGAAATCGTAAACCTTTTCTCAAAACTGGGAACGGCTGAGGTGATTACCGAAGATTTAATCAACGCGGTCATCGGCGTCAGCGGGTCATCACCGGCCATTTTGTATATGGTGGTCGAAGCTTTGGCAGACAGCGCCGTGAAAAATGGCATGCCGCGCAACCAAGCGTATATTTTTGCAGCCCAAGCTATGGTCGGCGCGGGGAAAATGGTTCTGGAAACCGGCGAGCATCCTGGGAAATTAAAAGATGACGTCTGCTCACCAGGCGGAGGAACCATTGAAGCCGTGATTGCGGCAGAGGATAAAGGCTTGCGCTCGGCGATTATGGCGGCTGTGGATGCAACCGTGCAGAAGTCGATTCGGATGGAGAAATAAAATTAGATTTGAGAGGAAAGCGGGATTTTTCCGCTTTTTTTGTTTGGCATGGATTCGGTGAGATTTGGAAGTGGATTGGCTTTTTGGAGGGGGGATTTCAATATTTAGCTCGAACTCGGAAGTGATTAGCCTTTATAGGGCCATTATAGAGGCGAACACTTCCCAATTTACGCCGAATGCACCGTTCTAAGTGTTCAGCGAATTGGCCGTAGATGTACTTACTGATTTCCCCTTGTTCTCGGCTCTGGATAATTTGGATGCTACTCACGGTTCCGCCTCCTTACTTATTTTGGGCAAGTATATACGAATGTGTAAGCCCTATTAATTTGTTCCTATTAAAAAAAGCGCAGACCCAATGTCCACGCCAGAATTCTTAAAGGTTTTCGCGAATCGTTTGTGCTAATGTTTCGTATTCATCGTCGGATAAAGTCACTTTGCCAGGGTTCATCGCAAATGGCGTACCCCACTCAAACGCGTCCTTGTACTTTGGAACCAGGTGGAAGTGAAGATGGCCACCACCGTCACCATATGCCCCGTAATTTACTTTATCAGGTTGGAATGCCTGGTGTTGTGCTTTCGCCACTTTGGCAACATCACTGAAGAAGCCATTCCGCTCTTCATCCGTCAATTCTGTCAGTTCGCTGACGTGGTGGTTGGAAGCTACAATCACTCGTCCTTTGTGGCTTTGTTCCTTAAATACATAAACTTTGCTGAATTCAAGTTCGGTACATGGGTAACCAAAGGCGGCCAGCAAGTCCCCTTCCATACAGTATGCACAATTTTGATCTTTCATTCTAAAACCTCCTTAATAGTATGAAGGTATTATAGCACTTTTCTATGCCCGCATACGGAAATATGATAAAATTACATATGAAAAAACATTCATATATCGATAGGAGTGTCCTTCATGAATGAATATGCTGTACGAGAGATGCATTGCGAAGAATAAAATCAAAATCGATTATGAAAATCGACATGGAAAAAGAAGAAGACCGCGTTAAGCATATAAGTGGCTGAACTCGGAAGTGATTGTCTGTTACAAGAGCGAACACTTCCCAATCTAGGGACGCAAAAAAAGCGGCGCCTAACCTCTCCAGGTGGGCGCCGCCATATTGCCATTCTCAACGCACTTCCGCGTTATCTTGACAATTCGAACAAACTCCGTAAACTTCCATTCGATGTTTGGTAACTTTGAAGCCGATCAAACTATCAGCAACTTCATCTACATCGTCTAGAACAGGATAATATAAATCACTCACATCGCCGCACACTTCACAAATTGCGTGGTAGTGTTCGGTGCTCGTGAAATCAAACCGACTTGAGTCATCGCCATAAGTTAGCTCTTTGACAAAACCTAGTCGGACAAATAAATGCAAATTATTATAAACCGTCGCGTGGCTCATGTTTGGAAAACGGTCACCCAGTGCTTTGTAAATTTCATCTGCGGTTGGATGAGCTTCTGAAAGAACGAGAAATTCCAAAACTGCCAGGCGCTGCGGTGTAATTCTAATACCTTGACTCTTCATTTTCGTGATAGAATCGCTCAACATGGGATGAGCCACATTGCCACCTCATTTCGTTAATCCTTTTGCCATAACAATTATACAAATAAACCGAGCAAAAGGGAAGATATAGTCTCATCAGTTGCCTTTCACCCCCGCCTCCTTTACAATAAGTTTAACAATTCTGTCTTTCTATTAGACTGTTTTCACGATATAATAACATAAAACGAACTCGGAGCTGAATATACATATGAAACTAGGTGCGCGTTCATTAAAGACCGGCCTTGCTGTAGCAATATCGATTATCCTTGCTCAGCTTCTTAACCCGCAGCTCGGCGTCATCGCTGGGATTTCTGCAGTAGCTTCAACCCAACCCTCTGTGGCGCGATCATATAAATATATGAAGGAAAGACTTGTGGCCAATTTGATTGGTGGTACTTTAGCAGCGCTTATCGCCGCCACAATCGGAACCGATATTCTTATCATCGGCTTAACTTCAGTCCTTTTAATCGCAATCTTAAACTATCTAAAACTCGGCAACGTAATCAGTACCTCCGTCGTAACGATGGTTATTATCATGTTGTCTTCGAGCGACAATTTACTTCTCATCGCGACCTTGCGGATTACCGAAACATTTATCGGGGTGCTCGTTGCATTTTTCATCAACAGTTTCATCCACCCGCCAAAATACGATGGCAAATTGTTCCATACCGTAGACTATGCATCGAATGAATTTTTAATTTGGCTACGCGCAAGTCTTAGAAAGAATACCGATTTTTCGATTATGAACGACGACTTAAAATGGGCACGTGAGCAACTTGTGAAAATGGATATGTATTTTCAGTTTCTACAAGAAAGTAAAATGCCGTTTCAAAAAACACACTATCACGAATTACGTCAGCTGGTTATTTATCGCCGAATGATCGAGAGTACTCGGTCTGCGTATAAATTGTTGAACGTCATACACGATTATGAAAATGTTTTTTTCGCCTTTCCTTATGAAATGCGTGTCGTGATCCGTGAACGCCTTGAGACATTGATGAGCGGCCATGAACAAATTATGTTGAAGTTCAGCGGCCGTGTTTCACCAGGTCAAGTGAAATTCTTCGAGTCAAAACAATCTGAACGCGAAGAATTAATGGGGAACTTCTTCAACTTTGTCCGCAATCAAGATGACAGCAACGTCGACTTCCGTAAGATGGAAAGTTACGGATCGATTCATATTATGAGTGCGATTTTGAATTACGAAGACGAGCTCGTTCGTTTCAACAAACTCGTTTCCAACTACAGACGACAAATAAATGACAAACAAATTTCGAATATTGATGATATTGTAAATTAACGGAAAGTGGGCTCGCCTGCTTTCCTTTTTTTATTGCCATATAAAAAAGAGCACGCGATTGCGTGCTCTTTCTTCTCTATAATACCCACTTTTCAAAAGCAAATGCGACCCCATCTTCTTCGTTTGACAAAGTAACATCGCTAGCTATGCTCTTCAAGCGTTCGGTTCCATTCGCCATTGCGATACCTAGCCCCGCTGCTTCTAGCATTTCGTAGTCATTTTCACCGTCTCCGATTGCCATAATTTCATCGATTTTGATGTTCAAGTGCTCGGCTA
>CAZLGI010000148.1:0-4371 GCA_964558995.1 uncultured Carnobacteriaceae bacterium
CAATGAAGGTTCATTTAATTAAAGCTTTTTCAGATAATTATATATGGGTAATCGAGAAAGAGAACAAAGCAATCGTCGTTGATCCTGGCATAGCGACAGATGTATTGACCCATTTAACAGAAAACAAATTAGACTTAGAAGCGATTTTACTCACTCACCATCATGATGATCATACTGGAGGGGTAAAAGACATCCTTGAAGCATACCCTGAAACTCCAGTTTATGGACCAGTCGAAACACCTGATTTGGCGGATCATATCGTGCGTGAAGGTGCCACCTTTGACTTACTAGGCCAAACTTTCGAAGTGTTCAAAACGGCAGGACATACCGAAGAGCATATTAGTTTCCTAACCGATAACTATCTGTTTTGCGGAGATGCGCTATTCTCTGGCGGCTGTGGACGGGTGTTTACAAAAGATTACCAAGCCCAGTTTGATGCTTTGCAGAAGTTCAACGCCTTGGCTGACGACGTAAAAGTTTATGCGGCGCACGAATACACACTAACCAACTTGCGCTTCGCACATTCAGTTCGACCAAAAGACAAGTCGTTAGAAGAAGCGATAGATGAGGTCACTGAGTTACGCGAAAAAGATCAACCAACTCTACCCTCAACAATCGGTAAGGAAAAAGAAATCAATCTGTTTCTAAAAGCAGAAACCCTTGATGAATTCACAGCCCTCCGCGATGCGAGGGATGCATTTTAAGAATAGAAGAACCCGTCTAAAGTTAATGACTTTAGGCGGGATTTCTTTTTACAGGTAAAGTGCTGAGGTTTTCTGAATTGTTGAATTTTGTCATCTATCAAAGCTCAAGCTAGTATTTCACCCTAAGCTTAACATTTGATTCGTACTTACGAAGCATCAGTGGACCTACTTAAGCATCCACCCTTTTTATATCACCGAAAATTATGATATAGTTAGTCAGGAGAAAAAAGAGAGGAAGAATCTCATGCAAAAGAGTGTAGTACTAGCTGAAAAGCCATCAGTGGCACGTGATATTGCGCGTGTTTTGAATTGTAATCGTAAGGGGCATGGCTACTTAGAGGGCGATCACTACATCGTCACTTGGGCGCTGGGGCATTTAGTGACCCTGGCAGAGCCGGAGCAATATGATAAAAAATATAAGACGTGGCAGTTAAATGATTTACCAATGCTGCCAGAAAATTTGAAATTAACCGTTATTAAACAAAGTGGTAGACAATATCAAGCTGTCAAAAAGCAATTGTTGCGTAAAGACGTCAAGGACATTATTATCGCAACCGATGCTGGCCGTGAAGGTGAACTTGTTGCGCGTTGGATTATTGAAAAAGCGAACGTCACAAAGCCAACTAAGCGTCTTTGGATTTCATCAGTGACGGATAAAGCAATTAAGGAAGGCTTCCAAAATCTAAAGCCAAGCAAGAATTACGACAACTTATTCCAATCTGCTGTTGCTCGTTCAGAGGCGGACTGGTATATCGGTTTGAATGCAACTCGCGCTCTAACAACGAAATATAACGCTCAGCTGAACACTGGCCGCGTTCAAACGCCAGTTATTGCGATTATTGAAAAACGCGAAGAGGAGATCAAATCCTTTCAACCAAAAGAATACTACGGCCTAGAAGCTTCAACTGAAGAAGGCTTGAAGTTAATTTGGCGTGACAAGCAAACAAACAATACCCGAAGCTTTAACCGAGATCACGTTCAAAAATTGGTAAAGAAAATCGGAAACCAACAAGCAACTATTCAAGCCATTACGCGTAAGAAAAAACAATCTTATTCGCCAGGCTTATATGATTTAACCGAGCTTCAACGAGATGCGAACCGTTTATTCGATTTTTCTGCCAAAGAAACGCTGAACACGATGCAAAGTCTTTATGAGCGTCACAAAGTTTTAACTTATCCGCGAACGGACTCTCGCTATTTATCATCGGATATTGTCTCGACCATTCCTGACCGACTCAGAACGATTCCACAACCGAATTATCGTGCGATCGCAAATAAATTGGTGAAAAATCAAATCAAAGCCAATAAATCATTTGTTGATGATAAAAAAGTTACAGATCACCATGCGATTATTCCAACCGAAGAAGTCGTGCAATTGCAGAAGCTATCTGACCGCGAACGTAAAATTTATGATTTAGTCATTAAACGCTTTTTAGCAGTGTTGTCACCTGCTGAAATTTGGGAAGAAGTGACGTTGGAAGCTGAACTAGGAGGAGAAATCTTTGTCGCAAAAGGCCGAACAGTTTTAGAAATAGGTTGGCGTGGGGTGTACAATCATCAGGCTGAGGACATAGACGACGAAGAAGATGTCAAAAATCAATCACTGCCGCAATTGAAAGAAGGCGATCCGTTAGTGATTACGCTTGTTAATGAGAAGGTTGGCAAAACAAAACCACCTGCACCATTTACAGAAGCGACTTTACTGACCGCAATGGAGAATCCAGGAAAATATATGGATTCGACGGACAAAAAACTAGCTGCCACTTTAAGAGAAACGGGTGGTTTAGGAACGGTCGCAACGCGTGCAGATATTATTGATAAGCTATTTAGCTCCTTTATGATTGAAAAACGTGGCAACAGCATCCACACAACTAGTAAAGGTCAACAACTTTTAGAACTTGTTCCTGCAGAATTGAAATCAGCCGAATTAACTGGTGAATGGGAACAAAAACTTGAACAAATCGCAAAAGGAACATTAAATAAAAATACCTTTATTAAAGAAATGAAAACATACGCTAAAGAAATCGTGTCAGAAATTAAGCAAAGCGATGCGAAATTTAAGCACGATAATATTACGACGAAGGAATGTCCAGATTGTGGCAAACCGATGTTGGAAGTTAACGGAAAAAGAGGCAAAATGCTTCTCTGTCAAGATCGCGATTGTGGCTACCGCAAGAGCTTGTCTCGCGTAACCAATGCTCGTTGTCCGCAATGTCATGTGAAATTAGAAATGGTTGGCGAAGGCGATGGCCAGATGTTTGTCTGTAAGAAATGCGGCTTCCGCGAAAAGCTATCCACTTTTAACAAACGTAAGAAAGCAAAAGGGAAAAGAGCGGACAAGCGTGATGTTCAAAAGTATTTGAAGAAGCAAGAGAAAGCAGAAGAACCGGTAAACAATGCGATGTTTGAAGCATTAAAAGGTTTGAAGTTAGATGATTAAGAAGGGGTCAATCCTTTGAGAATCGATAAAGTTTTAGAAGCACAGAAATTTGGCTCGAGAAAAACAGTTAAACGCCTTTTTCAAAGACAGCTTGTGACAGTAGATAGCGATGTTATTGTTGACGGTAGTTTTAACATCGACACTCGGATTCACAGAGTTTTGGTCGACGGGAAAGAAATATCTCCGCAGACGCATACCTATTATATGTTCAATAAACCAGATGGCGTCGTGAGTGCGGTGAAAGATAAAACTAGGCAGACGATATTGGATTTAGTAAGCGATGAGGATTTAGTTCCTGGACTTTATCCTGTCGGCCGACTGGATCGTGATACGGAGGGGCTCCTTTTGTTGACAGATAACGGCCAGTTGGGTTATCAACTCTTACAGCCCAAGAAAAAAGTAACCAAGACTTATGAAGTCGTCGTAAACGAAGAGGCAACTGAAGCGGATGTGGCAGCATTTGCAGAAGGCATTGTTTTTATTGGTGGCGAAACGTGTCAACCTGCGAAACTGGAAATACTTGAAGCGGCTCTTGGTAGAAGTCATATCCGACTAGAGATCCAAGAAGGAAAGTTTCATCAAGTGAAGAAAATGTTTCTAGCTAGAGGGATGAAAGTTGTTTACTTGAAACGAACAAGGATGGGTCCAATTGAGTTGGATGAAAACTTAGCGCTGGGTGAATACCGCGAACTGACTGCTAATGAATTACTATTACTTAAACCCTATTTTACATAAAAAGAAAAACCGTTGCGCATTAATTTGCACAACGGTTTTTTCATATCTTAGTCATCTTCAATAACAACTTCTTCTTCAGCCTCCGCAACGATAGCATCACGAGCAAGTTCTGGATCAATCTCATATGGTCCTGCTTTTGAAGCAAAGTAGTAGTTGTAGCGTTTTTTCACTTTTTCAAAGGTGTACTCGAGAAGAACTTTCAAAATCGCAAACATTGGAACCCCGAGAATCATTCCGATAACACCTAACAAATTACCCATAATTAATAAGACAATAATAATCGTTAGTGGATGCATTTTGAGCGATTTACCCATAATGTTTGGTTCGATGAAGTTACCTTGAATAAATTGCGCCAAGACCCACACAACCATCATTTTTAAGAACATAGAAGGGGAGGTGAAGGCTGCAACAATCACGGCTGGAACAATTCCAATTGTCGCCCCAATATAAGGAATGATGGCAGTTACGGTCGCGATAATTGATAGAACAATT
>CAZLGI010000149.1:0-4349 GCA_964558995.1 uncultured Carnobacteriaceae bacterium
GCGTCCATTCTTTTCAAGAATCAACCTTAAAAATCATTCGTAAATCTCTCAATCGGATTAATGATGAATATTTGTACCATAAAAAATCCAGTGATCAATTAATTTTAATTAATATTCTCGATATTATGTTGACCATCCACCAAGAAAATCAATTGATGTCAGACAAAGGAAGTATTTCGCTAAAACAAAATTCTCAAATTGAACCAATTATTCGTTACATTAATGAGAAGATACTTTTAGATATCAACTTGACCGGCATTGCCCAGGAATTTCATATTGATAAATCTTATTTATCTCGCTTATTCAAAGAACGAACAAATTATACCGTCCATGAATACATTCGACTCAAAAGAGTATCCTACGCCCAGCGCCAACTGTTAATGAACCCGAAAGCTTCCATCGCTGATATTTCATTAATAAGCGGCTTTCAAAACGTTAATTCTTTTATACGCGCGTTTAGAAAATTTACAGATTTGACACCGCTTCAATATAGAAAAAAATTCCAATAACTTTTTCTTATCCTTAGCTTAACACGCAATTTTTACAATAAATTATTTTCGTCTATTTTCAACAATTAGAGGAGATTTTTTAAGCTATTTCAACTATAATTGACTAGAAGTCTTAATTGTTTTTAATAAAGATAACCCTTACATCATGACTATTACGCTTTTTTTGACGAATAAAAGTCATTGTGTTCAAAATCATCAAATAATGGTAAAAATAAAACTAGTCGCTGAGTCAAACCAGTAAAAATGACAAATTTCATTTCATCAAATTATTGTCACAGTTAGATTCGCAAAACAAAGCAAAAACACCCTATCTATAACGAGAGAATTCTCTTGTTATAGATAGGGTGTTTTTGCTTACAAAATATTAAATCCTGACTAATTTAAGCAAAACCAGTGAGTCCTTTCGGCCAGAAACCACAAAGATAAAAAAAGGTCTTCAGGACTATAAGCCATCCCAAAGACCTAAATTATAAAAGCTATTCGTTAAATTCAACTACCAAATAACGGTGTGGTTCTTTACCCTCTGAGTGAGTTGAAATATCTTTGTTTTTACTTAAACGAGCGTGAATTTCCTTACGCTCAAACGATGGTAGTGGCTCTAGAAATACAGGTTGTTTCGTACGCGTCACCTTTTCAGCCGTTCGATCTGCAATATTCGATAGAATATTTGCACGACGCTCACGGTAGTCTCCAACGTTTACCACAATATTCACGCGTTTGCGCTCACGTTGCTGGTAAATTGTTTGAGCTAAAGATTGCAGAGCGTTAATAATTTTCCCATGTTTTCCAATAACCAAACCTGGCTTATCTGAATCAATATGGAAAATCGTTGCATTTTTGTTTTCTTCTACAGTAACCTCACAAGAAGCACCGTAAACCTCAACAACATTCTTCAAATACTCACTAATAAATTCTTTCGTTGTTTGCTTATCAGCTTCAACGTCTTCATTTCGATCATTTTCGAACTCAACATCCGTTAATGTATCAGACTCTTCACCATCGCGACTCTCATCACTTGCTTCAGTGATTGTATCTGAATAATCGTAGTGATTTTCTTCTGAATCTAAATTCTCTTCTTCTTGGTGTTCAGAAATATAATCAACACGCTCTTCATTCTCAAAAACTGCAATATTTCCAGGCTCTTTCATGTCTGGAAGATTTTTTGGTGTAAGAGCAACTTCAGCATCCTTCTGACCAAAACCGAATAGACCTTTTTTTCCTTCTGAAAGAATTTCGATGTCTACATCATGGCTTTCCAAATTTAGTTGTGCTAAACCCTTGCTTATTGCTTGATCAACAGTTCCACCACTTACTACAATTCTGTTATTTTCCATTTTTGTTCCATCCTTCCGTTTCAAAAAGTACTTATCTTCTTTTTTTCTTCTTCGGGTTTTGTGCTTTTCTTAATGCTTTTTCGATTTCTTTTTTCTTTTCTAACTCGTCTTCACGTTCGCGAATAGCTGTATACGGGTTATTTAATACCAATGTCTGACCAACTGAGAAAGCATTACTTACTACCCAGTAAAGTGAAAGAGCACTTGGTAAAGTTGCACCCATAAATAAAATCATAACTGGCATGAAGTACATCATTGACTTTCCTTGACCGCCACCATCTGGTTGAGCCATGAAAGTTAATTTAGATGTATAGAAGGTTAAGGCTGCTGCGATAATTGGTAAAACAAAGAATGGATCGCTCTCACCTAAGTTTACCCATAAGAATGATCCTTCGCTTAGTAATTCAGTTCGGCTAATTGCTTGGAATAACGCAATCATAACCGGCATTTGAACTAACGCAGGTAAACAGCCCATATAAGGGTTAACATCATTTTCTTGGTAAATACGTGATGTTTCAGCTTGCAATAATTCACGTGTTTGTGTGTCTTTTGAATTATATTTCTCTTGTAGTGCTTTAATTTGTGGTTGCACTGCTTGCATTTTCTTCGTGCTCTTTGTTTGGAAATACATTAATGGTAATAAGATAATCCGGATAATAATTGTAAAGGCAATAATTCCTAAACCATAATTATCAAAGAACAAATCAGACAACCAAATAATCACACGGGAAAAGTTGTAAATAATCGTTCCATCCCAAAATCCTGTACTTTCAGCTGTGATTGGATCTCGTGTGCCAGCTCCACATGCTGATAACACTATCATAACAAGAACCAAACCCAGTGTAAAAAGTAATCGCTTTCTCTTAGACAACGGTATATCCTCCTTCAAAACTATTTCATTAAATAGTTTGCTATAGTACATGCGTTAATTTTAACACATGTACGAGACTTTTTTTAATTTCTTTTGTAGACATTTGTTCAGAAGGGGGACGGGCTATAATGATAAAGTCGACTTCAGCTTTTATCTGAGGTTTTAACTCTAATAACGCCTGGCGTATTTTTCGTTTTACCCCGTTACGCACAACCGCATTCCCAATTCGTTTCCCTACAGAAATGCCGACACGAAAATGTGGTTGGCCTTCTTTAGTCAATCGATAGACAACAAATTGGCGATTCGCTTTTGAGGAACCTTGATCAAATACTTTTTGAAAATCTTTTTCTTTTTTCACCCGGAAGGATTTTTTCATCCTCTTTATCCCCCTTTTCCGAATTTTTCTAAAAAAAAAGACCACTGACGGTCAGTGATCTTATACTTATGCAGACAATACTTTTCTACCTTTACGGCGTCTGTTAGCTAATACGTTGCGGCCATTTTTAGTACTCATACGTTTGCGGAATCCATGAACAGTTTGACGTTGACGTTTTTTCGGTTGGAAAGTTCTTTTCATAATTCGTGCACCTCCTGTAAATACTGACATCTATTTAATAGTAATAAGAGCGTTTCTCTATAAACAGTCTATGATATTATAAAAAAACATTGGGTCGTTTGTCAAGTAAAATGTATTTTTTGTCTCACTTAACTATAATAGCACAAAACAACGCCATTGGAAAATGTTTTTGTGATTTTTTAGATAATCTTTATATATTTTTCTTTTGGCGGATTTTAAAGTCAAAAAAGTCAAAAAATTGAGTTTGTCTTAAGTCAAATTAATACAAAAAATAACCTTAATTTAAAAAGGTTCTGGACATATAATATTATCCAATTCTTTAGGGCGTTCTTCGATAGATTTCCCGAGAACACGCTTGTTGGGACGGTGTCCTGGGCGGACTGCTTTGATTTTACGCGACAGTTTTTCGAGCAAGTCTATGCTCTTTGTTTTCATGATCCCGCGGTCAATCCATTGATAGAGAGTGGTTGTACCAGGGATGATGGCAAAATCGAACAGCTTCTGTTTTTTAGCAAAACTGACCACCACGTCGGGTGACCATTTTTCCATCAACATCTTGTCATCCGCCCAATCAATAAAAGCGTCCGTGTCCGCCCATTTCGGGCGTCTGCCACAGTTCAGGCGTTTCTTCTCATAAGCCAAGCCGCTTGCCCAGCATCCGGATCATAAACCTCGTGGTAATAGTCATAAACGTTCCCATTCTGCTTCTGGCGTTTCAACTGGGTGATGGTTCCTTGTTTGGTTTCGTTGTGAATCGTTTGTGGCACCCGTCCCAGAACACTGGCAACCTGCCGGTTGGAATAGTTTTCCTTTTTCAGAACGGCAAATCTGACAGCGTTCGGAGTAAGAGAGATGTGTTCCCTTGCGTGAAATTGTGTTATCATTGATTTGCGTCATGTGAATTTCATCCTTGTCTATTGAGAGTTGTGGTAACTTCAATATAACATGAAATTCACGTGGCGTTTTTTTATTTCAAAATGGCTAAGTTCATTATAAAATCCGCCAATTCTTTTTCAATTAAATACTTTGATATTTTTAATAAAGCTTGTTTTAAATCA
>CAZLGI010000150.1:0-266 GCA_964558995.1 uncultured Carnobacteriaceae bacterium
TCCGTTATGGAAGTTCCTAAAGTAGATAAAATTGTTATTAACATGGGTGTTGGTGACGCAGTAGCGAACGCTAAAAACCTTGACAAAGCAGTCGATGAATTAACATTGATTTCTGGTCAAAAACCAATCATTACATACGCTAAAAAATCAGTTGCTTCATTCCGTTTACGTGAAGGTATGGCTATCGGTACGAAAGTTACACTACGTGGCGAAAAGATGTATGACTTCTTAGACAAACTTGTGACTGTTTCATTACCACGTGTACG
>CAZLGI010000150.1:276-4311 GCA_964558995.1 uncultured Carnobacteriaceae bacterium
TCATTCGATGGACGTGGAAACTACACACTAGGTGTAAAAGAACAATTGATTTTCCCGGAAGTTGACTACGATGATGTAGACAAAGTTCGCGGTATGGATATTGTTATTGTTACAACAGCTAACACAGATGAAGAATCAAGAGAGTTACTAACTCAACTAGGTATGCCATTCCAGAAATAAGCATAGGAGGCGAATAGAATTGGCTAAAAAATCAATGATCGCGAAAAACAAACGTCCAGCAAAATTCTCAACACAAGAATATACACGTTGTGAACGTTGTGGTCGACCACATTCAGTTTATCGTAAATTCAAGCTTTGCCGTATTTGCTTACGTGAGTTGGCATATAAAGGGCAAATCCCAGGCTTAAAGAAAGCAAGCTGGTAATCAGCGACACTCGCAAGAAGGAGGTAATAGTTAATGGTTATGACAGATCCAATCGCAGATTTCCTAACTCGTATTCGTAACGCTAACATGGTTCGCCATGCAAGCCTAGAAGTTCCTGCTTCTAATATGAAAGTAGAAATCGCAAAAATCCTTAAAAATGAAGGATTTATTAAAAACTATGAAGTAATCGAAGACGATAAACAAAACATTGTACGTGTATTCATGAAATACGGTAACGACAATGAACGTGTTATCACTGGTTTGAAACGTATTTCAAAACCTGGCCTACGTGTATACGCACAAACTAACGAGGTTCCTCGTGTGTTAAACGGTCTAGGAATCGCAATCGTATCAACATCAGAAGGTGTATTCACAGATAAAGAAGCAAGAGCTAAAAACATCGGTGGAGAAGTATTGGCTTACGTTTGGTAATCCAGTACAATCCGCACGAAATTAAATAAGGAGGTGCAGCCCTGTGAGTCGTATTGGTAATAAACTAGTAGAAATCCCAGCAGGCGTAACCGTTACTCAAGATGGAAACACTGTAACAGTCAAAGGACCAAAAGGTGAATTGACACAAACGTTCAGTGAATTAATTGAAATGACAATTGATGGAAACATCGTTACTTTCTCTCGTTCAAACGAAGAAAAATTTACAAAATCAATCCACGGAACAGTCCGTTCATTGTTTAACAACATGGTTGTCGGCGTTTCAGAAGGATTCAAAAAAGAACTTAACTTAGTAGGTGTTGGTTACCGTGCACAATTACAAGGTAATAAACTTGTATTGAACGTAGGTTACTCTCACCCAACTGAATTCACACCAGATGAAGGTATTACGGTAGAAGTACCAACAAATACACAAATCATTATTAGTGGATATGACAAAGAAAAAGTTGGCGCTTTAGCAGCTAACGTTCGCAGCATCCGTCCACCAGAGCCATATAAAGGCAAAGGTATCAAGTATGTTGATGAAATTATCCGTCGTAAAGAAGGTAAGACTGGTAAGTAATAACTTAGCCAGTTAGCCACGCAATTAAATTTAATTAAAGAGGTGACAATTGTGATTAATAAACCAGATAAAAATAAAGTGCGTCAGTCTAGACATGCACGTGTAAGAAGAAAAATTTCTGGAACTGCTGAGTGCCCACGCTTGAACGTTTTCCGTTCTAACAAAAACATCTACGCTCAATTAATTGATGACGTAGCGGGTGTAACGCTGGCAAGTGCCTCTAGTTCAAAAGATGCATCTGAAGCAGCTACCAAAACAGAAAGTGCTGCAGTTGTAGGTAAAATTATTGCTGAACGCGCAAAAGAAAAAGGTCTTGAAAAAGTTGTTTTCGATCGTGGCGGTTATTTATACCATGGACGCGTACAAACTCTAGCTGAAGCTGCACGTGAAAATGGATTAGATTTCTAGAAAAGGAGGATGCCTACACATGGTAAAGTTTGATGCAACAAAAACAAATTTAGACGTAGAAGATCGCGTTGTTGCGATTAACCGTGTAACAAAAGTAGTAAAAGGTGGACGTAAGTTACGTTTTGCTGCTCTAGTTGTTGTCGGAGATAGAAATGGTCATGTTGGATTTGGTACAGGTAAAGCGAACGAAGTGCCTGAAGCAATTCGTAAAGCTATCGAGTCTGCTAAAAAGAACATGATTGAAGTTCCAATTACTGGAAGCACAATTCCTCATGAGGTTATTGGTCGCTACAGTGGTGGAAACGTATTGATGAAACCAGCTGTTGCGGGTTCTGGAGTTTCTGCAGGAGGTCCTGTACGTGCGGTTGTTGAGTTAGCAGGTATTGCTGACATCACATCTAAATCATTAGGATCTAACACACCAATTAACATGGTTCGTGCTACAATTCAAGGATTAGAACAATTGAAAAAAGCTGAGGACGTTGCTACATTACGTAACAAGTCCGTTGAAGAGCTTCTAGGTTAAGGAGGGTTTTTATAATGGGAGAATTAAAGATTACTTTAAAGCGTAGTACCATTGGACGTCCTCAAAACCAAAAAGATACAGCAGCGGCTTTGGGATTGACCAAGATCGGCAAAACTGTTGTAAAACCTGCTAACGAAGCAATCAAAGGCATGGTTAACACAGTAAGCCATTTAGTAGAAGTAGAAGAAATTAATTAATAGAATTAAAAATGAAGGAGGTGCCCAGTTAATATGAAACTTCATGAATTGCATGTAAACGAAGGTGCTCGTAAAGTACGTAACCGTGTTGGACGTGGTCCTTCATCAGGTAATGGTAAAACTGCTGGTAAGGGACACAAAGGTCAAAAAGCACGTACAGGTGGTGGAGTAAGACTAGGTTTTGAAGGTGGACAAACACCATTATTCCGTCGTATTCCAAAACGTGGTTTCTCAAACATTAACCGTAAGGAATATGCTGTTGTAAACCTAGATGTATTAAACAGCTTTGAAGAAGGTACAGAAGTAACACCGACATTGCTAGTTGAAGCCAAAATTGTTCGAGATGAAAAATCCGGCATCAAAGTTTTAGCTAAAGGTGCTATCGAGAAGAAATTGACTGTTAAAGCTCAGAAAGAAGCGATTGAAGCTGCAGGTGGAACTGTCGAGGTGATTTAGTGTTTACTCTTCTGAAAAACGCATTTCAGGAAAAAGATATTAGAAATCGTATGTTCTTTACACTGGCTATGCTAATTGTTTTTCGAATCGGAACACATATCACTGTTCCCGGCGTAAATGCGGGTGCTATACAAACACTTGCATCTACCGGGTTGTTTAGTTTATTGAATACTTTTGGCGGTGGAGCACTGAGTCAGTACTCTATTTTCGCTATGGGTGTATCACCATATATTACAGCTTCAATTGTTGTACAGCTTTTACAAATGGATATTATTCCGAAATTCACAGAATGGTCCAAACAGGGTGAAGTTGGTAGAAGAAAATTAAATCAAGTAACTAAGTATTTAGCGGTTGTTCTTGCATTTATTCAATCTATTGGTATCTCCCTTGGATTCAACCAGTTATCTGGCTTAGGTTTAATAAACAATCCAAGCGTAACAACCTATCTCGTTATCGCTTTGATAATGACTGCTGGTTCGATGTTTGTTATCTTTATTGGTGATTCGATCACGACTCGCGGTGTTGGAAATGGGACTTCTCTCATTATCTTCTCCGGTATCGTTGCGCGTATCCCGGCTGACTTGACCACATTCTATCAAGATCGTTTTGTAGATGCTGGAAGTCAACTTGTAACTAACATTATTTTTGCTGTTGCACTACTTGCTGCTATGGTATTATTGATCGTCTTCGTTGTGTTTATTCAACAAGCAGAACGTCGAATTCCAATTCAATATTCAAAACGCGCGACAGGTTCTAATCAAGCTGCTCATTTACCGTTGAAAATTAATTCAGCTGGAGTTATTCCAGTAATTTTTGCCAGTTCGTTCATGATGACTCCACAAACAATCTTAGGATTCTTTGCTGCGAATCATGGTGAAGCGACTTGGTATCAAATCATGAATACAATCTTTAACTTCCGTGAGCCGATTGGCGCAGTCATTTATACAATTTTGATCGTTCTATTTACGTATTTCTATGCACTTATCCAGATTAACCCTGAGAAAATGGCAGAGAACTTACAGAAGTCTGGTGCTTACATTCCAAGTGTTCG
>CAZLGI010000151.1:0-4277 GCA_964558995.1 uncultured Carnobacteriaceae bacterium
TTACCTTTAGGCATACAGTTAATGGCTCAAAAAGGAAACGAACCTTTATTATTACAAATAGCAGCTAGGATGGAAGAAGATGGGTTATTTATCAGCTTACAGAAATAAGTATGCAGACAGCCTGTTTTGCTGTTAAAGGACAGATAAACCGAACTGATAGCGTTTTTCTTATGGTGATAACTTGTTACTTTCGCGTTTCCTTGGTATAATTTTGTAATAAAAGGCATTAGGAGAAAGTGAGTAATTGAATGAATCTAGAAGAAATGAAACAAAGACAAAATAAAATACGAAATTTTTCTATCATTGCGCATATTGACCATGGGAAATCTACTCTTGCAGACCGGATCCTACAGATGACAAATACTGTCGCAGATCGAAACATGCAGGCACAATTGTTAGATTCAATGGATTTAGAACGTGAACGTGGAATTACCATCAAACTAAATGCCGTTGAACTGACATATAAAGCAAAAGACGGGGAAGAATATATTTTCCACTTAATCGATACACCAGGTCACGTCGACTTTACTTATGAGGTTTCACGTAGTTTAGCAGCTTGTGAAGGTGCGGTATTAGTCGTTGACGCAGCTCAAGGTGTTGAAGCACAAACCTTAGCTAACGTTTATTTAGCGATGGATAATGATTTGGAAATTATTCCAATTATTAATAAAATCGACTTACCTGCAGCTGACCCAGAGCGCGTAAAAGCTGAAATTGAAGATGTTGTTGGTATTGACGCGAGCAATGCTGTTTTAGCGAGCGCAAAAGCTGGGATTGGTATCGAAGATCTATTAGAACAGATTGTAGAACTTGTTCCTCCACCATCAGGCGACTTAACTGAGCCGCTTCAAGCTTTAATCTTTGACTCTGCCTATGACCCATATCGTGGGGTTGTATTGAATATTCGTGTGATGAATGGCGTTTTACGTCCAGGAGACCGAATTAAAATGATGTCAAATGATAAAGAATTTGAAGTAACTGATGTTGGAATTCTTTCACCAAAACCAATTTCACGTGATTTCTTGATGGTAGGTGACGTAGGTTATGTGACTGCCAGCATCAAAACAATCAAAGATGCAAACGTAGGTGATACAATCACACTTGCTAATAATCCAACGAGCGAACCATTAGAAGGTTACCGTAAGTTAAATCCAATGGTTTATAGTGGAATGTATCCAGTCGATTCATCTGACTTTAACGATCTACGTGATGCATTTGAGAAATTACAATTAAACGATGCTTCCCTACAATTCGAACCAGAATCATCTCAAGCGTTAGGCTTTGGGTTTAGAACTGGTTTCTTAGGAATGCTTCACATGGACGTTATTCAAGAACGCCTAGAGCGTGAATTTGACTTGGATATTATTATGACCGCACCAAGTGTTATCTATCATGTTCAAAAAACTGATGGATCAATGGTGACAATTGATAATCCAAGTGAAATGCCAGACCAAACTGAAATTGAACGGATTGAAGAGCCATATGTAAGAGCAGAAATTATGGTTCCAAATGATTTTGTCGGCGCTGTTATGGAAATTGCCCAAGCAAAACGCGGAACCTTTCTAACAATGGATTATTTAGCAGATAACCGTGTTAACGTTATTTACGAAATGCCATTAGCTGAAATTATTTTTGGCTTCTTTGATAGTTTGAAATCAAGTACAAAAGGTTATGCATCATTTGACTATGAAATGATTGGCTATAAACCAAGTAAACTTGTTAAGATGGATATTCTCTTAAATGGCGATGTCGTTGACGCTTTAAGCTCGATTATTCACCGTGATTTTGCCTACGAAAGAGGCCGCAGCATTACAGAAAAGTTCAAGACATTGATTCCACGTCAACAGTTCGAAGTGCCTATCCAAGCTGCGATTGGACAAAAAATCCTTTCACGTACAACCATCAAAGCATTACGTAAAAACGTTACTGCTAAGTGTTACGGTGGAGACGTGTCTCGTAAGAAGAAATTGCTAGAGAAGCAAAAAGAAGGTAAAAAACGTATGAAACAAGTTGGAAACGTAGAAGTCCCACAAGAGGCGTTTATGGCCGTTCTGAAGATGGATGAGGAAGAATAAGCTGGTATATCAAGGTTTTACTTCTTAGTAAAATAGATAAACACGGTTTCTTCCAACATTTTTCCAACAATTTCAAATATTTAATAAGCATCACTTTCTGTTTTCCTACAGAAAGTGATGTTTTTTTGATAGAATAGGATAAATCGAATCAGATTGAAATGGAGTGAAGCAGATTGAAAACAGACATTCAAATCGCACAAGAAACTGAGATGTTACCAATTGTACAGATTGGTGAGAAATTAGGCTTAACTAAAGATGACTTAAATCAATACGGGACATATAAAGCAAAGGTTAATTGGGAGTCAATTAATCGCTTAGAGAAAGAAGAAGATGGCAAACTTATTTTAGTGACTGCCATTAACCCAACTCCAGCAGGTGAAGGAAAATCGACCGTCACAGTTGGTTTAGGTGATGCTCTAACTAAGATTGGGAAGAAAGCAATGATTGCCTTACGTGAACCATCTATGGGGCCAACAATGGGGATGAAGGGCGGAGCAGCAGGTGGAGGCTACGCACAAGTTCAACCAATGGACGAGATAAACTTACATTTTACAGGTGACATGCATGCTATCACAACTGCAAATAATGCCTTATCGGCTTTTATCGATAACCACATTCATCATGGCAATGAATTAAATATCGATCAGCGTCGAATTACGTGGAAACGTGTGATGGATATTAATGACCGTTCATTGCGTAACACTGTCATTGGCCTAGGTGGTGTTTCAAATGGTGTGCCACGTGAAGATGGCTTCGACATTACAGTAGCTAGTGAGATTATGGCAATTTTATGTTTGGCCACTTCGTTAAAAGACTTAAAAACACGTCTTGGAAATATTGTGATTGGTTACAACACAAATCGTGAACCAATTTTCGTCAGCGATTTCAAAATCGAAGGCGCATTAACACTAATATTAAAAGATGCATTAGAGCCAAATCTTGTTCAAACACTTTATCATACACCTGCGTTTGTACATGGTGGACCATTTGCTAATATCGCCCATGGCTGTAATAGCGTTCTTGCAACTAAAACGGCTTTAAAATTGGCAGACTATGTTGTCACAGAAGCTGGTTTTGGGGCTGATTTAGGGGCAGAGAAGTTTTTAGATATCAAAGTGCCAGTTCTTGGCAAAAAGCCTGATGCGGTGGTTGTTGTTGCGACAGTTCGCTCATTAAAGATGCATGGTGGCGTAAAAGTTGCTGATTTGACAAAAACTGAGAATGTAGAAGCTGTTCGTAAAGGCTTCGCCAACTTAGAAAAGCATATTGAAAACATTCAACGCTATAATGTTCCAGTTGTCATTAGCATTAATCAGTTCGCTTTTGATACTGAAGCAGAAATTGCAGCTGTCAAAGAAGGATGTCAAAAGCTTGGAGTTGCTTGTAAGCTAACGTCAGTTTGGGAAAATGGAACAGCAGGTGGGGTTGAGTTAGCTGAAGCAGTGGTTCATGCGGCTGAGCAAACGTTAGAATTTACACCTTTATATAACGCCGAAGAAACTACAATTAACGAAAAAATCGAGCAAATTGTGACGCAAATTTATGGTGGAAATCAAGTACTCTATTCAGTAAAAGCGATACAACAAATCCGTCAATTCAAAAAACATGGTTGGGATAAATTACCGATTTGTATGGCAAAAACACAATATTCTCTTTCAGATAATCCTAAAGCGCTTGGACGTCCGACAGATTTTGCTGTTACGATTCGAGAATTTGTGCCAAAAATTGGTGCTGGTTTCTTAGTCGCACTAACAGGAGATATTTTAACCATGCCAGGCTTACCAAAAGAACCAGCATTACTTAATATGGATGTCCTAAAGGATGGAACGATCACTGGACTATTTTAGTATGAGGTATTAAAGACCAATTAAGTGGGTTATACTAATTGATGAGTACCATCAAGAAATGAAATAGAGGATGAAGGCATTTATGAAAGATTTAAATATCATCGAACTTTCCAAATCATATGGCATAAAAGACCTATTCAAAAATATTTCCTTTACAATCAGGGAAGGGGAATATGTCGGCTTGATTGGCCAGAACGGTAGTGGGAAAAGTTCATTAATGAAAATTTTAGCTGATAAGGATTCTCCAGACGGCGGTACGATTGAACGCCCGACAGATTATCGCATTGGTTACCTATCTCAAGATCCTGAATTGAATGAAGAAGAAACCGTGTTTGATGCTTTGTTTAAGGGAGAT
>CAZLGI010000152.1:0-1365 GCA_964558995.1 uncultured Carnobacteriaceae bacterium
TGGTATCTCGAAACAAACAAAATCTCTGACGAGAAAAATCCAGAGATTACAACACTGACTGAGAAGACTTACCGTGTCGTGGTCACAGATGAAAAAGGTTGTGAGACCACGAAGTACATTACCGTTAAGGTTAAAAAAGGCAACCTAACCGTCCATAAAGTTGATGAAGCTGGAAGCTTAATTAAGAGTTCATCCGCATCATTCACCTTATCTAAAGACGGTGTTGATGTCACCTTAACAACTGGAAGTACAGGAATCGTTACCTTTAATGGCTTAACTAAAGGTGTCTATACACTCACTGAAACAGCAGCACCAAATGGCTATGTTGCAGACACAACGGTATACACAGTAACCGTATCTTGGGAAAATGGGGAAGTTAAAGTAACTGTAACAAATGAAGAATTAGATGTTATTCCTGCGAAACCATTAAAAATTGTCAACGAAGCAGAAACAATGGAGATCCCGGTTAATAAACATTGGGATGACAATGATAATGCGTTGAATTTACGTCCAACTACGATTAATGTCAATCTTTACAAACCAGGTCAGACAGCACCAGTAGATACGATTGATATCGTGCCTGATAGTGAAGGAAACTGGGCAGGAGTCTTTACCAACGTTCAAAAATATGATCAAAATGGGGTTGCGATTGACTACTATATCGAAGAAGAAGACGTTGCTCATTATGATTCAGCAGTAGACGGCTTTGACATTTACAATACAATCAAAGTTGGGAAGCTGACGATTACAAAAGTAGATGCTTCAGATCCAAATAATCATATTCTTTTGGATGATGCTAAATTTGAATTGCGCGACTTAGATGGCAATGTGATTCAAGATGGCGTCACTGAAGACGGGATTTTGACATTTACGAACATTCCTTACGGCGACTATCTATTAGTCGAAACAAAGGCACCTGTGGGATACGCACTGCCAATTACTCAATGGGAAGTAACAATCGGAGGAGACGCTGGCCAAGACTTAGTAATGACAATTACAAACACCAAACTGACAACCTTGCCTGCTACAGGAGGAATGGGAACAACACTCTTCACAATGGCTGGAATTAGTTTGATGAGTCTCGCTGCATGGTTTATAAAAAAAGATAAAACGGATAAAAATCCGAACGGAGGAAATAAAAATGACTAAGAAGATGAAGACAATCTTTACCACTCTATTCTCCTTGATTTTATTCTTATCAGCTTTGGCACCTTTGGCAAGCGCAACCGGTCAACATGGCGATACTCATGACAGGCCCGAAACGGCAGACTTATTAATTCATAAAGTTCAATTCAATGATGCAGATATTCCAGAGATTGAGGACCATGATGGAACCCCAATCACTGGTTTAGGGGATGGACCATT
>CAZLGI010000152.1:1375-4243 GCA_964558995.1 uncultured Carnobacteriaceae bacterium
CCACGTACTACAGGAGCAGATGGGATTGCTTTATTTGATGGTTTAACAGCAGGAAGATACTTAGTGATTGAAACAGCTGTACCTCACGGCGTAAATAATTACTTCTCACCTCCATTCTTAGTGGATGTTCCAATGACTAACCCAGATGGTGACGGTTGGCTAGATGAAGTTCACGTTTATGCGAAAAACCAATTAATTTTAGGATCAGTTTCCTTTAAGAAATGGTTTGAAGCTTTACCTGATGTGACAGCTACAGCAACATTCTCCATTTACCATGCGATTGATGGAGTTGAAGTGTTACTCGGAACAGCTACAACTGATGCAGATGGCCTTGTTTACTTCGATGACGGAGGAAAAGGGCTAGAAACTGGTAACTATATGATTCGTGAAACATCAGTGAGTGATCCTTACGGTCTAAATGCAGATCCAATTCCATTTACAGTCGGCCTTGATGATCACGATAATGATTTAACCGATAGAATTGCAACGGTTAAACCTTTGACAGGCACGTATAAAAACTATACGACCATTACAGAGCCAGAGAAAGAAAATACGGATGCCGATGATGATAATAACTCTGCAGACTTAGGAGAAATTGTTAACTGGGAAATGAGTGCACGAATCCCAATGAACATTGAGGTTTATGAGTTGTTCAAGATGACAGATATTCTTGATTCAAGATTAGACTTCGTACCTGGTTCAGTAACAATTACAGTGGATGGCGTAGCTGTTGCAGCTACTATTACAGCCCCTACGACAACTTCAGGCGGAACACTCATTATTGATTTTAACCCAGCTACCTTAGCTGCACATGCTGGCAAACGAGTAGTTGTATCGTTTGATACGAAGATTAATGAGACAGCTGTTATGGGTGAAGATATCCCGAACAAGTTCACATTAGACTTCGATAATGGACCAACGACTTACACGAAAGAATCACCAACAGATGTTACAAAAACTGGTGGAGCGAAATTCTTGAAGACTTCCAATGAAGACGCAGCAAGACTTGATGGTGCTGAGTTCTGGATTTACAAATTCGAGAATGACATCAAATATTATTTACAAGATGATTACACATGGGCTACAGAAGCACTGAACACTAACCCAATGGTGTTAACATCAGATACTACTGGATACTTTGACATTAAAGGGCTTGCTTTTGGCAACTACTTCTTAGAAGAAAGAAAAGCACTGATGGGCCATGCTCTGAGACCTGACTATCCATTTGATGTCGATGCAACAACTTACGATGTAGAGGTTCCTCAAGAAGTTCTGAATACATTCCAAATTGAACTTCCTTCTACTGGTGGTATGGGTACAATTGCATTTACTATCGCAGGACTTGGTTTAATGATGGTTGCAACAAGACTATATCGTAAAGAAGAAACAGAATAAGTTTAAGTAAACTGGACAGGCGAAATCTCGCCTGTTCATCAAAGGACCCTTACGCAAGGGTCTTTTGATGAACAGGAAGTCTAGATAAGGTGATAAAAATGGAAATAAAAAGAAAACGAATTCTAATGGGTCTCATTTTTGTATTAGGTTTAGGCATCTTTCTTTTTCCTAATGTTAGCAATATCTATGCTGAATTTAACCAAGCTAGAGTTGTCTGGGATTACAAAAAAGAACAGCAAAAAATGGCTGAACAACAAAGAGAAATCGAATTAGAAAAACTAAACGCATATAACCAAGCATTAGAAAGCGGGACTATTACTTATGTTGATCCCTTTGAAGAGGAGAATCAAGCAGGAACAATTGTTAGTACAGACAATGAAATAGAAGAAGTTGCTGAGAATTGGATGGATAAACCAATTGGCCATATTGAAATACCGAAAATTGATATTGATATCCCAATTTATAATGGAACAAGTGACCGAGTCTTACAAAGAGGAATCGGCTTATTAGATGGGAGTTCAATGCCAGTTGGAGGGAATGGGACACATGCAGCATTAACGGGACATCGCGGATTACCACAAGCAGAACTTTTTACAGATCTGGTTCATCTGGTTATTGGCGATGTTTTTTATCTTCATTCGGTAGCTGGAACACTGGCTTACAAAATAGAAGAAATACAAACCGTGTTGCCGCATGAAACGGAATCTTTGGCGATTCAAGCTGGAAAAGATTTAGTTACACTTATTACGTGTACACCTTATATGATTAATACACACCGCATTTTATTGACAGCTGTACGAATTCCTTACGTTGCATCGGCAGAAGAAACACAACCGCCACGTACGACAGCACGGAGACTCATCCAACATGCCGCAGAAAATGAACAGGATATTTGGCTTTATATCGTTGGTTTCGTTTTACTAGTGGGTTTGGTCATTCTTTCTGCAAGGCAACTGAATAAATGGCGTAAAAGGAGGGCACAATAATGAGTAAAAAAAAGAAAAACCTAGCGCTTTTACTATTCAATATCGGGGTGCTCGTTATTTTAGTTCCTCAATTACGCATTTTGTATAATGAATTCCGTCTTGAAGCTGAACATCAAACCTTTGAACTGATTGTCTCTAATGCAGAACTGACTGACGAGTTTATTCCACTTGATTTAAGTAATGATATTTTAGACGCTGAGAATGGAGTTATTGTGGCTGGTAATCAAGAAGTTGTTGGCGAAGTGCAGGTAGTGGCTACTGAATATGTTGATCCTTTCAATTATGAAGTCGCGCCACCTTCCAATACTGGCAACCAGCAAAGTAACATCATTGCTTATATCCATATTCCGAAAATCGGTGAGCGTTTGCCAATTTACTTAGGTGCTACGAATGATCATTTAAGTAGGGGAGCAGCACATGTTGCAGGGACGTCTCTGCCAGTAGGTGGTGAGGGCACACACTCTGTTATATCCGCCCACCGAGGTTA
>CAZLGI010000153.1:0-4220 GCA_964558995.1 uncultured Carnobacteriaceae bacterium
GAAGCGTTCAGCCCTTCAACAATCGCTTCGGAGTCTTCACCTACAATTTTCAAAACATCTTCTCCATACAAATCTTGACTACCAGTAATAAACCAAAACTCTTTTTCAGCTATCGTTAACATGAATGACTCTCCTTTTTTTCTAATTATAATGGTTCGTGATAGAAGCTAGGACAACCAGCTTGAATGACTATCTAGTCGCCCTTATATCACCTGACTTTAAGCGTCAACACCACTGACATAGACAGAAACGACACTCATTGGGGGCAACGTCACTAGCAACTTCCCGTCTACAACTTCTACATCTGTGAAAGCTTGTTTTTCAATCTGATTTGGATTTTCAAATGTGTTATGTGCATCCATCACATCGCCTATTAACGCCTCTGCGGTCACTGAGGAAATGTCGAAGTCAAAGGTTAATTCAACTTTGTCATCTTCTTCCAAACTGTAATTACAGAAAGATGCGGTTAGGACGCCATTTTTCTTAGAAACTGAGTATGAACTCGTCTCTTTCAAGTCACCTGAAGCATCAACTTGCATCGCATCCATGTGGTTTTTATATAAGTCGAACACATGGTAAGTCGGTGTTTTAAGCATTTTATCGCCTTCTGTCAAAATCATCGCTTGCAACACATTCACCATTTGCGCAATATTTGCCATATGAACGCGGTCTCCATGTTTATGGAAAATATTCAAGGTTAAACTCGCTACCATCGCATCACGAATAGTATTTTGCTGGTAAAGGAAGCCAGGGTTCGTTCCAGGTTCCACTGCTAGCCATGACCCCCACTCATCAACGATCAAACCAACTCGTTTATCTGGATCATAACGGTCCATAATCGTACTGTGTTTTGTAATTAACTCGTCCATTTTGTTGGCACTATCAATCAAGGAAAACCACTCTTCTTCTGGGAAACCAGTCGCTGGTCGTTTATCCTCCCAATGAGAAGCTAGTGCATAGTGATGCAAGCTAATGCCGTCCATAAATGGATGCGCATTTCTCATCAACGTTTCCATCCAGTGATAGTCATCAACGTTAGGCCCGCATGCAATTTTATAAATGTGGTCATTCGTATAATTGCGCACATAGGTCTGGAAGCGTCTATACAAGTCGCTATAATAATCCGGACGCATATGGCCGCCACAGCCCCAACTCTCATTTCCAACGCCAAAGAATGTTACTTTCCATGGTTCTTCTTGACCGTTTTCTCGGCGCAAATTCGCCATTGGAGAATCGCCTGGCATCGTCATGTACTCGACCCATTCTTGCATCTCTTGTACCGTTCCACTACCCACATTTCCATTGACATAGGCTTCAGCGCCTACTTGTTTACACAATTCAAAGAACTCATGTGTACCAAAATGGTTGTTTTCAGTAACCCCGCCCCAGTGTGTGTTGACAATTGTTTTACGGTTTTCTCTAGGTCCAATGCCATCTTTCCAATGGTATTCATCCGCAAAACAACCGCCTGGCCAGCGTATAAGTGGCACTTCAATCTCTCGTAACGCTTCGATTACATCTTGACGAAGCCCATTTTTATTTGGAATATCGGACTCCTCTCCAACCCAAACGCCTTCATAAATACTACGACCTAAATGCTCAGCAAATTGCCCGTAAATGTATTTACTAATTTCCCCTGTTTCTCTCGATGTTGTCACTGTAATTTTATTCAAAAATAATCGTTCCTCTCTCGTTACCTATTGTCCTGGTATTCCAAAAACAGGAAAACCCTTGTCATCCCAAGTAAAAACTTGTGCATTTGCATGGCGGTCAGGAACATCTAGAGGGTTGCCCTCCTTAACTTTCTGAGGTCTAGCATGATAAATCAACACATCATCATGACCATCTTCACTCTTCGTAAAGCTATTGTGTCCAGGTCCGAATAACTTGTTTTTCTCTGAACTCGAAAAGACTGGTTCCTTACTCTTATGCCAGTTATAGCCATCCAACAAATCCGCATCGCTATCCGCCCATAACAATCCCATACAATAGTTTTCATCCGTTGCACTTGCAGAATAGGTGATAAAAATCTTCCCATTCCGAATTAACACAGCAGCCCCTTCGTTAACAAGGTAACCTACTTTTTCCCAATCATATTCAGGAATCGATAAGAGCGTTTGTTTCCCTTTTAGGGTCCAAGGGTTTGCCATTTCTGATATATACATATTTGAATTCCCTGGAATAGCGGGATCCTTTTGAGACCATACGTAATAGAGTTTATTATCCAGTTCAAAAACAGTCGCATCCAAACTAAAACTCTCAAAGGCAGTCTTCACTTGTCCTCTTTCTGTCCATGTACCTGTTAAAGGATTCTCGTCATGACATTCCAATACATACATACGGTGTTGGAAGGTGTCTTTTGTGATCTCATCTGATCCCGCTGCGGCGAAATAGATATACCATTTGCCTTGTATATAATGAATTTCGGGAGCCCAAATAAGTCGGCTCATTTCGCCAATATCATGTGCCTGCCAGATTGTCGCTCGTTCCGCGTCACCCAACTCGTTTAGAGTCTTCGCTCGTCTCACTTCAATCTCCTGATAGCCTGGAACGGAACCTGTGAAATAATAATAGCCATCACTATGTTTGTAAACCCAAGGGTCCGCGCGTTCCATAACAATCGGGGATTTATACCTATTCTTCATCTCTTCCATTGGTCGTGAACTCCTTCTTCCAAATATATTATGAAACTTGAACGCGTATCATATTCCATGACAAGGGCTCCAATTTTGTTTCAATCGTTGACCCCTTAATATGAGTCGGATTGCCATTCGTTGTTGTTACCTGTTGCTTTTCTTGATTGGTGCTCTTGATATCGTAACCGGCCATCTGTGTCCGCTCGATGATTTCTTCTAAATTAAAGCCAGAAACATCAATTGAAAAATCAAGTACGTCTTCTTTAGAGCGGTTGACAGCAAAAATCACCAACTCATTTTCTTCTTCATTATAAGTTGCAATACTTTCTAAATAAGGAACTTCAGAAAAATCTTTACTTGCATAGCTAGCAGACTCGATGGTTGGTTGTAAGGCAACGCCGCGTCCAAAATTGGATACTTGCATAAATGGATAGAAAATTGTTTGTTTCCATGAACGTCCATCTTTATCCGTCATAATTGGTGCAATCACGTTTACTAATTGTGCTAAACAAGCGATTTTCACACGGTCCGAATTCTTCAATAAAGTAATTAACAAACAGCCGACCAATAGCGCATCTTCAAAGTTATAAATGTCTTCCAAAATCGGCGGCGCTACTTGCCATGGTTCAACTTCTCTATCTTGATCATTTGAGTGGTACCACACGTTCCATTCATCAAAAGAAAGATTGATAACCTTCTGACTGTTTTTCTGAGCCTTCACGCCATCACAAATTGCAACAACACGCTTAATAAAACGATCCATATCTAATGATTGCGCTAGATAATTTTCTAAGTCATTATCTCGATTGCCGTAGTAAGAATGAAGCGATAGATAATCAACGTAGTCATAAGCATGCGTTAGAACGGTTTCTTCCCACGTTCCAAATGTTGGCATCTTACTTGATGAACTACCACATAACACTAATTCAATACTTGGATCAACAAGCTTCATCGCTTTAGCTGTTTCTTCAGCTAAACGTCCATATTCTTCTGCCGTTTTATGGCCAATTTGCCAAGGTCCATCCATTTCATTACCTAGACACCAGGTTTTAATATTAAAAGGATCTTCATGGCCATTTTTTCTTCGCAAGTCACTCCAATAAGTACCGCCTCCAAAGTTACAGTACTCTAGTAAATTCCGAGCTTCATCTAAGCCTCTTGTTCCTAGGTTAACGGCCATGTTCACTTCTGTATTTGCTTCTTTGGACCAATTCATGAATTCATGTAAGCCAACCTCGTTTGTCTCGATTGTTTCCCAGGCTAAATCTAATCTTCTTGGACGATCTTCTACTGGACCGATGCCATCTTCCCAATTGTATCCAGATACAAAGTTACCTCCTGGATAACGCGTAAGCGGGATATTTAACTCCTTCACTAACTCAATGACATCTTTTCGAAACCCTTCTTCATTCGCATTCGGGTGAGTTGGTTCATAAATCCCTTCGTAAACCGCACGCCCCATATGTTCAATAAAGGAACCGTATAAACGCGGATCAATTTTTGATATGGCTGCCTGCTTGTTAATTGTTAATTTTGTCTTCAATTCACACTCGCCTCATCTTTCTCTCCGAAGAAAGCAAAAAC
>CAZLGI010000154.1:0-4172 GCA_964558995.1 uncultured Carnobacteriaceae bacterium
ACACGGTTTTTACCCCTGTCACTTGTGCACTTCGGTTCATAATTTTTCGAAAATTGGGTAAGGTTTGAGCGAATTCTAAATCCGCATCGCCAAACGCATCTAATGAAATGATATACAGCTTTTTCTTTGCCATAAAGTACCCCTCCTAATTACTTTCATCATAACATAAGGGCAGCAGAAGTTTTATTAAGAAGGTGTCTGAATGTGGAATTTTTAATGAGGTTTGGTTGTTGGTTGAGATAGTCTTTGGAGTTTGTCCCATTTTATTTAACATCAAGAAAGTTAAAAGAATTAAACTACCAACCTCCTGTAGTCTCCAGAAAATCGGTAGTTTAGAGAGTGTTTTATTTTTTCATTTTTTTGCGATAGGTCCACACAATTAACAAGACAATCGCAATAATAATGATGTACGGCAAGGCGTAGACGAATACGATGACTGCGTCTTGTAGCCAGTAGTAGAAAGCATAGACTGAATCTAAGATCGCAATTTTGAAACGTTCCCAGAATGGTAATGCGTTTCCTCTTGAGTCAGATAGTCTTTGTCGTTCTAGGACGGTTACATTTACTTCCGTGTAGTCAATTAAATCATCGAAATTTTCCAATTGCGATTGCAGGGTTTCTCTTTCAGCAATCGACTGACTTAAATTATCTTCAATCGCTAAAATTTCCTCAATTGTGACAGCCGCTTCTAACAGCTCTGATAAGCGGGCTTCTTTTTGTTCTAAAACGCTTATTCTCGTTTCAGTGTCACGATAAGCTTGGGTCACGTCTTCGGATCCGATTTGTTCATTCGTTTTGATTGCTTCCATTCCTTCTAAATCAGCTAAAAATTGATTTAATGATTCTGTCGGAACGCGGAATTTGTATTCGATTCGTTTGTAGACGCTCGTATCAGGCCCAAAACTACCTGACGGGGTGTAGGTTGACTCATAAGAAAATTCTGTATAAGCCTGATGCGTCTCTAATACCTCACGTATAAATGCCTTAGTATCGTCAAATGCTAACGTTTCAAAATCAATTGAAACAGTTTTGATGACTTTCTCACCAATTAAATCTTCGCCAACACTAGTAGCCTGTTCTTGAGATACATCGTAGCCAACATCGGGTGCGCCCGCATCATTACTCGCATAATCGCTCCTACCCGATGAGCAAGCCGCTAAGATTAATGAAAATATTAGTACAAAACCTTTCAAATACTTCTTCATATCTAGCCCTCACTTTCAATGATTCTAACTTGTGTGTATTATAACATGATGGGAAGCGTTCACAAACTGTTTTAAAATAGAAAAAGAGCCATACTCTCGAAAGAATATGACTCTTTTGCGGCATGTATAAACATGGATAAATCGAGGTTCACACAAGATTTATCAGACAGCCACTTACCGTGGTGTGCATAGCACTCCTGCCCCGCGTCAACCGTCACCTCAAAGGATGACGTGTCGTCTCATCGCATACCAAATAATATACCAGGTATCAGTCACGAATGCAAGCTTTTTTCTAAATGTTTTTATTAATCTGTTTAACTTTGGAAAATGATACTTTGATTACTGAGTGAAATTAGCCTATAATAGTAAAAAAACGAAGGAGCATACACGAATGAAAGAATGTTATTTTTGTAGTAGTATTATTCCAGAAAATGCAACGACTTGTCCGATGTGTGGCTTGGACTTGACGGAAGTTGAAACGCCTCAAGCAGACAAACAAAATAGACACATCCACCCTGCCCAATCCCCAACAAAAAAGAAAGAAGTGAAGCAAGCTCGGGAAGATGCAAACTTAAATAAAATCGGAAAAGTGTTTGGAAGTTATTTTATTTATTATTTCAAAAAAATAACTCATCCAGTCAGTCTTGATCAACGGACTGAGCGCCATCCATTTTTTGGCTACCTAAATATTTTATTAGCTTCTTTCTTCTCAGCCGGGATTATCACGCGAGTCGCTGCTGCCTTGGATGACTCTTATCAATTTATGGTAGATATTTCAATCTTACCAACGATTACATTTGAGCTGAAACCTTTTGAATGGTTTTGGAAATACAGCCTGTTCTTCATTCTGTTTTTCCTATTACTGACATTGATGACCTTTCTTTTCAAAAAAATGGCGACGAACCAGCCACTTGATTTCCATAATTGGGTAACCCAGTTTACAGGAACGAATGCTTTGTACTTTTTATTATTATGTTTAACCTTCTTAGTTACGATGGTCGCCCCGATTGCTTTAGCAGTGCCTGCTCTATTAATGGTGCTTCTCTATATCGTTTCCCAGGTTCTTGCCTTTATCGTCTCTCTTTACGATCTGACAAGAGCTGGAAAAGAAAATAAAACTTACTATCAAGTTTTATTTGGAATCAGCGTTCATTTGTTGGTTATGACGGTGATTGGTTATTTATTAATGAAAATATAAAAAGAGCTGCGTTTAATCGCAGCTCTTTTTTCTATGTCATTTTATCTATTGAAGTGAATGCTAATGGCACTAATTCTTCAACAGTTACTCGTTTTATATCTTCTTGTCCGTTTGTTAAATAAATGGGCGTTGTTTCTTGGCACAGTTCAACCATTACTTGGCGGCAAATACTACATGGGACAATATAATCTTCTGTTTTTGCTGAAACTGCCATCGCAAGAATGTCTTCCTTGCCATATCCTTGAGTGATCCCGGTAAACAATGCTGTTCGTTCCGCACAGTTTGTCGCACCAAAGGAGACGTTCTCAACGTTTACACCAGAAATAACATTGCCATCTTTATATAAGACTGCAGCGCCTACTGGGAAATGAGAATAAGGGACATATGCTTTTTCTTTTATATCGATTGCGGCATCGATTAACTTTTTGATTAAATCTTGGTTTTCAACCATCTGTTCATTCCCCCTTTTAAGTTTGTGTTCCTATTATAGCCGTTTTTTCTCGGATTCAAAGTCATTTCACTGATTTCTAACTATTTACTTCTTCTAGAGTTTTAATTGCTGTCACAATGACATCCGCAGTCACATCATAAGGTAATTGATGGACTGGTAAATGTGGCGCTGTCGACTGGATTGCCACAAGCATGATCTGCTCGTCAGTGAGATTCGGTAAGCCAATATCGGCAAGCTTTGTCGGAATGCCCAGTGGACGATAAAAGGCGGTTAGAATTTCAATTTCCTGCCACTTTTTCTCAACTGCTAATTGGACCAAAATACCGTAGCCCACAATATTCCCATGCAAAAAGCGGTGCGTTTCCGGGAACATGGTGACTGCATCGTTTATTTCGTGAGCAATGGTTGTACGGCTGATCGCATCACCAAAACCACCAACTAAGCCGCTAATTCCAATAATCACTTCTGCAACTGCCACGAATTCATCTGAAAGGATTCCGGAATCAAGGTCGCTTAAAGCTTGAGCACCTTTTTCCAAAATGGTTGTCCGACATAAGTCAGCAGCGAATCGCGCCATTTTTAACATTGGTTTCTCTTGCCATTTTTCCTGCGCTAAAATCGCGTCTGATTCATACCACTTTGCCAACGTGTCCGCCATTCCTGCAATAAAATACTCTCGTGGGGCGTCGAAAATTAATCTCGGTTCAATTAATAAATACGATACTTGAACAGGTAAAACGTCTAACTTCACAAAAGTGCCGTCTGGACGATACAAAACAGATACTGGCGTCCAAGGGGCACAATTACTTGCTAGTGTTGGAATCAAAATAGAAGGACGATGATCTGCTTTGTAAGCCGCGTATTTCACCGCATCCATAATTTTCCCACCGCCTATTCCGATGATCGCATCTGCTTTTACTGCTAAAAGGGTTTCAGTTAGCGTCTCAATCGCTGCTTGGCTACATTCACCGAGGAATTGATAAGGATGAATCATGATATTTGAGTTATATAATGTTTCTAAATATGGTTTGGCTTTTTTCCAAGAACGTTCGCCATGAACCAACAAAACGGTGTTTATGTTTTCTTGTTCTAAGTATGCAGGCAGTTCATCTAAAATGCCTTCTTTTACTTTATATTGCTCTGGACCAACTCTAACTGTTAAATCGGATTGCTGCATGACACTTATCCTCCTTGGGTTATTCGTTATTTATTCACCTATTATAAACTATCTTTGACATTTTTGTTGATTTATTCCAATAATGCATGTTTTGTATGTTATTATTAATTTTGTATGGAATTTTAGTCTAATTAGGAAAGG
>CAZLGI010000155.1:0-4162 GCA_964558995.1 uncultured Carnobacteriaceae bacterium
AAAGAGCTGTAAAATATAGTAGACAATCGTTTGTTCTAAATGTAAGGCTGAATGATAGGTAAAGAGTAAGAAAATAATATATAGAAGCAGTAATAAAACAGCTGGCAAGTTGACTGTGGCGTGAATCAGTAATAATAAAACGGTGGCAGTGAAAAGAAAGAAACGTCGAAACTTAGGTGAAGAAGGTAATTTATTTCCTCGCTTCTTAATTAGAAAGTTTTCTAAAAGATGTGTTAATAAAAGAAAGAGATATAATAACAAAAAAGGATAGAAGTTGAATTGATTCTGTTTTGCCCCGGTAACCGTTCCAATTAAAATTTGCGAAAAAGGAAGCAAGAACCAATATAGATAGTGGTTATTCGTGATTTTATTAATGAATTTGATAAAGAAACTCATAAATCATACTCCTTTAAACTTCATTTGTTTCTAAGTTTACCATAAGTTACTCGGAAATTAGAGAAGACTTTCAACTTAATTAGAAAAGTAAAAATGAGTTGATTTTTGGTATGAGAAAGCGTATAGTAGAGCTGTTGCTGTTTAAAAGGCGAAGCGCAATATCCCGATAGGATTCACGATCAGTGAAGCTGCCTTGTAACCAAAAAGACGGGGGAATATATAATGACAGAAAAAAGATTATTTACATCAGAGTCTGTAACAGAAGGACATCCTGATAAAATCGCTGACCAGATTAGCGATGCAGTTCTTGATAAGTTGCTTAGCTTGGACAAAGATGCTCGTGTAGCGTGTGAGACGATTGTTACGACAGGTTTAGTGATGGTTTTTGGTGAAATCACAACATCTGCTTATGTTAACATTCAAGAGATTGTACGTGAAACTGTAGCTGAAATTGGCTATACGCGTGGTAAATTCGGTTTTGACGCTGATAACTTAGCTGTTATGGTATCTCTAGACGAACAATCTGATGATATCGCAATTGGTGTGAATGAGTCAGTAGAGAGTCGTGAGAGTAAAGAAGAAATGGCTGAGTCAAAAATCATTGGTGCAGGTGATCAAGGTTTGATGTTTGGTTTCGCAATTAATGAAACTGAAGAGCTTATGCCATTACCTATTAGTTTGAGCCATAAATTAGCTATGAAGTTAGCTGAAGTCAGAAAAGACGGTACATTGGACTATTTAAGGCCAGATGGTAAGTCACAAGTTACGGTTGAATATGATGAGAACGATAAGCCAATACGCGTTGATACAATCGTAATCAGTACACAACATGATGAATTGGTGACCTACGATGCATTAAAAGAGGATATCATGCAATATGTGATTCGTGAAGTAATCAGCGAAGACTTACTTGATAAAGATACAAAATACTACATTAACCCAACTGGTCGCTTTGTTACAGGTGGACCAAAAGGTGATTCTGGTTTAACAGGACGTAAGATTATTGTCGATACATACGGCGGCTACGCACGTCATGGTGGTGGAGCATTCTCTGGTAAAGACGGTACAAAAGTAGACCGTTCAGCTAGTTATGCAGCACGTTATATCGCAAAAAATATCGTTGCAGCTGGTATCGCAGATAAATGTGAAATTCAATTAGCTTACGCAATTGGTGTCGCAGAGCCAGTTTCAATTTCAGTGGATACTTTTAATACAAGTGATGTTTCTGAAGAAGCTTTGATTCGTGCAATCAGAGAATTATTCGAGTTAACACCAACTGGTATTATCAATATGCTTGATCTAACTCGTCCTATTTTCAAAAAGACTGCTGCTTATGGTCATTTTGGCAGAGAAGAAAGCAGCTTTACTTGGGAAAAAACAGATAAGATTGAGCAGTTAAAAGAAAAATTAGGTTTAGTATAGAAAAATGCAGTGTCACCTCTCTAGGGTGTACACTGCTTTTTTTAATTTCTCAAACGCTCAATGGCGATGACTGATGGTGGATTGTTTTTTTGATTCAAAAATTGATAATGTAAGACACTGAATTTCTTTTGGTCTAAGTCTTTAACAAAGGTGAGTAGGGCATCTTCTTCTTCTGCACCAGTTTCGTGGCCACTGTAGACGACAACGACAATGAGAGAACCTATTCGTAAAAAGTCGAGCATCCCTTTGATACTAATAATCGTTGATTCCTTTAGAGTTGTGATTTCTTTATCTCCACCAGGTAGATAACCAAGATTAAAAATTGCACCACCAATTTGATCGTCAAATGGAATAAAGTCAGCCACATGTTCATGACTCAATTTATGTAATAAAACTTGTGGGAGTAGACCAGCTAGCAGTAATTTTTCTTTAGTTTTTTGTATCGCGTCTGCTTGGATATCAAAACCAATAACTTGTCCTGTTTTGCCAACTAAGGAAGCAAGTAAAACTGTGTCATTTCCATTTCCAACGGTAGCATCTACAACTATGTCGCCCGGACTGATCGATTTTTTTAGTAGAGTGTGACTAAATGTTACGGCTTTTTCTAACATATGAGAACAATCTCCTTTGTTACAGAATGATGACATTTCTAACATCTTATCGAAATGAATACTATCTCTGTTTGATACACTCTATAATAACATTATGTCTCTTATTTATGTAATTAATATCTGATTGATGTGTATTTAGATTAGGAGTGGTATATTTGAACGGTTCAAACAGAAACTGGCACAATATTAAGCGAAATATTACTTGGATGAGTGCATCCTTCATGGTTCTACCTCTAGTCATTCCAAACCAAGAGATAAAAGCGGAAGAGAAAGCTGCAACCACTGAAACAAAGGTCAAGCAGCTTGCAATGCATCCTTTTCTTAATGATATTATTCCTTCGGCCACAAGTATCGCAGCCAAAAATGATCTATACGCATCGGTGATGTTAGCACAAGCCGTTCTTGAAAGTGGCTGGGGTAAAAGTAGCCTGGGCTCTGCACCAAATTATAATTTATTTGGGATTAAAGGAGACTATGAAGGCGAATCAGTTGTTAAAGATACGCTAGAAGATAGTGGAAATCAAGATTATTATGAAATTGTCGCAAACTTTCGTAAATACCCATCTTACAAGGAATCATTAGAAGATTATGCCCATTTGTTAAAGAATGGTACGAATTGGGATCCTAATTATTATAGCGGAGCTTGGAAGTCGAATGCAGTAACCTATAAAGATGCAACAAATCATCTCACAGGTCGTTATGCGACTGACGCAGCCTACGCGACAAAACTAAATCGAATTATAGAAGAACATCAATTAACGATTTACGATACACCAGCAACAGAAAAAGATTTAACCGAAACTCCTGTTCAAACTGGTAACAAATTATATACGGTTAAAGCTGGGGATACGCTTTATAAAATTTCTAGAGAGCATAATATTTCACTAGTCGATTTAATGGAATGGAATAACTTAAATAGCTCAATGATCCATCCAGGTATGACATTAAAGACTGGAAAAGTTAGTCAGACTCAACCAGAAAAACCAGTTACACCAGCTCCAGTAGAAAATACAAAACCGAATCCAGCGACGCCGACAGCAAAAACCTATCAAGTTAAAGCTGGTGATACTTTATGGCAAATCGGGCAAAAGAATAATATTTCTGTTGCAAAAATCAAAGAATTAAACCAATTAAAAAATGATGTTATCCAGCCTGGCCAAACATTACGATTCTCTGTCGTAGAGACCGCGCCAGTACAACAAGAAGAAAATGAACAAGCTCGTTCGTTTATTACTGTAACAAATGGTGACACTCTGTATCGAATCGCATCAAAAGCTGGTTTGTCCGTTACAGAGCTAAAGGCATTAAATCAATTGAGATCTGATTTAATCGTACCAGGACAAAAGCTCTTCACAACGAAAGCAGTTCAAAACGTTGAAGTGACGCAACCAAAACCTGTTGAACAGAAACCAGTTGTAACGCAAGCACACTACACGGTTCAAAAGGGCGATACCCTCTATAATATTGCTTCAAAAACGGGTATGACTGTTGAACAAATAAAAACGACGAATCAACTTCGCTCAGATTTAATTTTTGTTGGACAGACACTTCAAATTAAACAAGCAGAACCGACTGTGGCAAAACCAGCAGAACAAGCAACTAATAAAACCTATCAAGTCCAAAAAGGTGATACGTTATATGCGATTGCTAAAAAGCTATCCGTCTCTGTCACAAGTTTGATGGAATGGAATAATGTTAATAGTAGTTTAATTCGTCCAGGACAACTTTTACAA
>CAZLGI010000156.1:0-4139 GCA_964558995.1 uncultured Carnobacteriaceae bacterium
CGATGAAGGACGCCAGCCGGGAACTTTACGATCTCTTGCCTGACCTTGTGACGCTGCATTTATTTTATCCGAATTTGCAAAAATATGCTGGTGAGATTCGCGAAGGGACGAAAGGGCACCACAGCTATATTCACGCCGATGAAATCGAGACATCCTTGATGCTTTATTTGGCACCCGAAGCTGTTGACATGGAGCAGGCCATTGACGATCCGCCTGAAATCCCGCTAATTGCTGACTTCACTCCGACCCCTTGGCAAACATTCACCAAGTCGGCCGTCCTCGGCGAAGCAACCCTAGCCACCGCTGATAAAGGCAAATACTTGGTTGAAAAAACGCTAGAAGATGCGGTCAAACTCATTGAAACAGTAAAGGAGCGATTGCATGATTAAGACATATTTTGGAAAAATAGAAGGATTATTAGAGGAAATTCGTTCTTCTCAAAAGGATGAAATGGTTGAAGCTGCGAGATGGCTGGCCGAAGCGATTCAAAATGAAGGAATTGTTCATTTGTTTGGATGCGGCCATTCACATATATTTGGCGAGGAAGTTTTTTTCCGAGCAGGAGGCCTGGCAGCAGTCAGTCCAATTTTTCACGAGCCATTGATGTTGCATGAAGGTGCAGCTCGAGCTTCTCAGATTGAGCGGAAGAATGATTACGCTGAGAAGTTTTTGGTTGATGTCGATTTCCGACCAGAGGATGTGTTGTTCGTGATCTCGACATCGGGGAGGAATCCAGTTCCAGTAGATGTAGCTTTGTATGCAAAATCGAGAGGCACAAAAGTCATCGTGATTACCTCACAAACTTACGCCAGCACTCAAGAGTCGCGCCATACAAGTGGGAAACACTTACATGACGTAGGCGACTTAGTCATCGACAACCTGGCACCAACCGGCGATGCAATTTTGTCATTAGAAAAACTCACTGTGCCATTTGGACCAGTTTCAACCGTTGTCGGCGTGACGATTTTACAAGCAATTTTTTCAGAAGCAATTGAGGTCATGGTGGAAAACGACTTCGAACCACCAGTTTTCTTAAGCGGAAACATCGAAGGATCCGACGACCACAATCAACGCTTGCTAGATAGATATGGCAAACGAATCCCACTATTGGTCGCGGGCTTGGAATAGAGTTAGAAAGAGAAGAACCTCAACTGTAAAGTGGGGTTCTTTTCGATAGGTGGGGAGGCGGAGAGTGAAGTACAGAGAAAATCCAAGGCCTATACTTCTTACTCACTAACTATTTTTCAAAAAAGGAGGAAAAGAATTGCTTAAAGAAGTTTGTGTTGAGAATTTTACTGACGTTCCAAAAATGATCGAACGAGGTGCTGACCGAATTGAACTGAATGATAATATGGCAGCTTGGGGAACGACGGCGAGTGTTGGAGTCATGAAACAAACTGTTGCCTACTGCCACAAGAAAAAGGTTCCAGTCATCATGATGATTCGGCCGCGTGGAGGAGACTTTCACTATAACGACATCGAGAAGAAGATGATGAAAGACGATTTGGAAACAGTAATTGAAGTTGGAGCGGACGGCATTGCGATTGGAGCCCTGACCGTTGACTTCGAATTAGATAAGCCATTTCTAACCGACATGATTAATCGCGCAAAAGAAGCGAAAATTGAAGTCACCTTCCACCGAGCTTTTGACGATATCCCTTTTGACAAACAAGCAGACGCACTAGCTTGGCTCGCCGACCAGGGGTTCACCCGAGTATCTGTTCACGGCGGATCGGACGATTTTACGATTGAGGAAACTTTGCCACGGCTGAAGGAATTGTTTACGTGGGACTTGGATATTATTCTGATGATTGCAGGTGGCGTACGGAAAGATAACATCGAGTCGTTGGCAAAAAAGTTACCATTCAAAGAAGCGCATGGTACGAGAATTGTTTAATGAAAAAGCAGTGGATGATTGCAGATCATTCATTGATTTTTCATTAAAATGAGTGCAAATCGGATACCCGATTTTTCAAAAGCATTTAACGTAAAGCAATCAAATCAGTATAAGTATCTAGTCACAAGTTCAATTAATTGGTTTAGCTCTGGAGGAGTTAGAAATAAGGGAAGAACTTAATCGCTATGTGTTTTTCATCACAAGAAATTCTTGCTAATCTAACCGCTTACATTCATAATAAAGGACAGGTGGTTGTTAAGGAACGGTTCATCTGTTAGCAGTCGCTAATAAATCATTTTGGGAGATTCTGCCATGACAAATACTTTTGAAAAAGTGGACAATACTCTTGAGGGAGTAGTGTACTTCGAGAAGGAAAGTATCAAGCAGTATTTAGTGAATGAATTACGGAATGAAGCTGATCAAGTTTATTATTTTATGACGCTTGATTCAAAAGACATGATTCAAGCAGTTTACAGAAAACAAGGGGAACCAACCACAATCGAGGTTTTCAAACTTGCGATTTTGGAGGAAGCAGCGAAGATTATTCTGGGGTGTAAGACGGAAGGAACATTCAGCATTATCGATATTTTCTCGGATGAAATGACATGTGCTGAGGAAATGGATTGCCTAGGAATTATTATTAATATCCCAGTTGAATATCATTATATTATTAATGATGCTTATACCTTTGTATTCCAGGATTTTCTTGTGAAGGGAACCTCAAATTAAAAAACAGGCAACGAATCAAAAATGGTTCGCTGCTTGTTTCGTTATATCTAGAGGAATTCACACTTCTTTCAAAATTAATATCTTCTCAGCTTTATCTTTCACTTTATTCCGCCAAGTATGAACGGTCTTGCGCGATACGCCGTGTTTCTTAGCGATGGCGGACATATTCATGTTGTAATATAAACGATCTTCTAGGAAGGCTTTTTCTCTTTCTGTGAGGTGCTGATTTAGTTGTTTTAGCGTGTCCTCTAAGAAGATATGGTTTTCAAATTCATTGGAGATAGTCCCATAAGTCGTTTCATTTTCATCGCCGAACTCTTCATGATCACTGATTCGTTTTTCTTTGCGGATTTCATCTAGGAAGGCCCATCTGATTCGTTGTTGGGCAAAGCTAACGAATTGATAACGATTTTCCTCTTCTAGTGGATCTTTGACACAGGATTCATAGGCCTCAAATAGTTTTATACAGCCTAGTTGATAAAAGTCGTCGAAGCGTTGGTTTGATTTGTAGAGGTGAATACTCTTTAGGGCAGCATAAATAACCCCTTCATATTGCGCCAGTAATTCTTCCATTACATGTTCAGTAAGTTGTCTCAAATTTTCCAATCCTTTCGTCTTCAATTTGATGAACTTACTGAGGCCTCAGTACTTTGTTCCCCTATAATATAGAATTTTTAGAAGCAAAATATAAGGGGCGCGCCCAAACATGTGGTTATGTACTCCAAAGTTGGATTTTTTTATTCTTATTTGACTTGGAAATGGACCTGAAAATTTAATTTATATACATTATCAAGACGGTTACTATTTCAAACCAACTGTGCTCGAAAATATTAGACCAGACATGACCTTATACGCTGAAAAATATTTGGACCTGTCATCCCGTTATTCCAGTTTGACAGTCTGGATGAAGTGATTGAACTCGCAAACGGAACACCATACGGCTGAGCAGCCTATATCTTTATAGACAGCTCAAAAAACAGCACCAACTTTCCTCATAACTCTGATTCGACGTTATTGGCATTAACTCTATTGCAGTAGCCAATTAGCGAGTCCCATTCGGAAGTATGAAGCACTCAGGATTTGGTAGAGAGACCTTTCCAATTTTAGTAGCGCTGCTGATTAATGAAATTAAGAACAAAAAATTCGTTAAAATGGTCCAAACGATGATTTATTTACCTAACTTTATTTCATAGGTGATATTAAGTGGGGTTTTTATTGATATCCTTTCTCCATCATTAGGATTAATTAATCAGATTATTAAGATGCTTGGTTTTGAACCAATATTCTTCCTTGGTAGTAATGAATACTTTAGAGGAACGATGATAGTAACTGATATTTGGAAAAACTTCGGATATAACACAATTATTTACTTTGCAGCGCTAACAGGTATTAATGAAGAATTATATGAAGCGGCCAGAATCGTCGGAAGACTATCATGCCTCAGCTCATTATCATGGGCTCACTGATTTAGAATAACGAGGCAGTTACGGTATCAAACAAATGAGTTACCTGT
>CAZLGI010000157.1:0-4135 GCA_964558995.1 uncultured Carnobacteriaceae bacterium
CCTTCCATTGAATAAGAAATCAATCGATTTAATTCTACCGCATATTCCATCGGCAGTTCTTTTGTAAAAGGTTCGACAAAGCCCATGATAATCATTTCAGTTGCTTCTTCTTCGGTTAGTCCGCGGCTCATGAGGTAATAGAGCTGCTCTTCAGAAATTTTAGAAACTTTTGCTTCGTGCTCTAGGGAAATATTTCCGTTATGAATTTCGTTATATGGAATGGTGTCCGATGTAGATAAATCATCTAAAATAATCGTGTCGCATTCGATATGAGAAATTGATCCGGCCGACTTTTTACCAAAACGAACCGTTCCACGATAGTTTACCGCCCCGCCGTCTTTGGCAATGGATTTCGATACAATTGAACTAGAAGTATTTGGTGCATTATGCAACATTTTCGCTCCTGTATCTTGTTGTTGGCCTTTGCCGGCAAAGGCTACTGTTAGCATGGTGCCTCGAGCGCCTCGTCCATTTAGGTAGACACTTGGATATTTCATGGTAACACAGGAACCAAGATTCCCGTCCACCCACTCCATGGTGGCATTTTCAGCGGCATGTGCACGTTTTGTTACTAAATTGTAGACGTTGTTCGACCAATTTTGAATCGTCGTATAGCGACAATAGGCATCCTTTTTCACGACAATCTCAACAACAGCTGCATGAAGACTGCTAGCAGAATAACTTGGTGCCGTACAGCCTTCAACGTAATGGATGCTGGCGCCTTCGTCAACGATGATTAAAGTTCGTTCAAATTGCCCTGAACCTTCGTTGTTGATTCTAAAATACGTTTGTAGCGGAATGTCACATTTGACTCCTTTAGGGACATAAATAAAAGTTCCACCCGACCAAACTGAAGCGTTCAGCGCGGCTTGATAGTTGTCTGATGGCGGCACGATCGAGCCAAAGTATTCCTTAAATAATTCAGGGTATTCCTTCAGAGCCGTATCAGTGTCAGTAAAAATAATACCTAATTTAGAAAATTCGTCTTTCATACTTTGGTAAACCGATTCTGATTCGTATTGTACACTCGTTCCGGCTAAATACTCGCGCTCTGCTTGTGGAATGCCAAGTCTTTCAAAGGTGTCTTTAATTTCTTGTGGGACGTCATCCCAAGTTCGGGCGACGCTGTTTGTTGCAGTTTGGTAATAGGTAATCTCGTCAAAATCAAAATCTGACAAATCTGGTCCCCAAGTCGGTAAGGGCAGTTTTTTATATAATTCGTATGCCTTCAAACGATACTCCAGCATCCATTCCGGTTCGTTTTTTTTCTTAGAAATCTGACGAATCACATCTTCAGATAAACCCTTCCCGGTTGAAAAAATGATTTCTGCATCATCGTGAAAGCCAAATTTATAATCATCTACTACAGGTACATCACTCATTCGCTTCAGCCTCCCATTCTAATAAAAGTCGTTCTAATGCCTTCCATGACAAAGTGGCGCATTTGATTCGAGCAGGAAATTTTGCGACTCCGCTCAAAACCATTGCGTCGCCTAAATGGTCAGCTTCTTTTTCTAATTTATCTTGGACGAGTAATAAGAAATCTTCTATCATCTGCTCAGTTTCTTGGACAGATTTTCCAATGATTTCTGCCGTCATCATACTCGCACTTGCGGTACTAATCGAACAGCCATATCCAGAGAACTTAGCCGCTTCGATTTTTTGATCAACGACGCGTATATGTAATTGGATGACGTCGCCACAAGTCGGATTATTTAATTCCAGTACACCCGTCGCTCCTTCTAATTCTCCGAAGTTACGTGGATTTGAGGAATGGTCAAGAATAACATGTCGATATAAATTCTTCAATTTAGATAATGCCATTTTGGAAAAACTCCTTAATGTTCAATAAAGACTGCACAAATTGCTTGGCGTCGTCGAGCGTATTGTAAATATAAAAGCTCGCACGCGCAGTTGATTGGACGTTTAGGTGTCTCATCAAAGGCTGAGCGCAATGGTGACCCGCTCGAATTGCAATGCCTTCCATGTCGATGCCAGTCGCTAAATCGTGTGGATGGAGGCCCTCTATGTTAAAGGTTATGATGCCAGTACGTTTGTTGATATCTTTTGGTCCGTATAAAGTTAGCTCTTCAATTTTTTCTAGTTCAGGCAAAAGATAGGCCATTAAACGTTTCTCGTGGGCTTCGATTTCATCCATACCAATTGCATTTAAATAATCAATCGCAGCTTTCAGTCCAATTGCACCAGCGATGTTCGGTGTTCCTGCCTCAAATTTCCAAGGCAGTTCCTTCCAGGTCGCGGTTTCGTCGTAAACAAAATCAATCATCTCTCCGCCAAATTCGACAGGTTCCATCTGATTTAATAAGTCTTCTTTACCGTACAAAACACCAATTCCAGTTGGACCGCACATTTTATGTCCACTGAAGGCGAAGAAATCTGCATCCAACTTCTGCATATTTACAGCTTGATGTGACACACTTTGAGCGCCGTCAACAACAATATAGCCGCCGACTTGATGAATGATTTCAGCCAGTTCTTTAACTGGATTCTCGGTTCCCAACACATTTGATACATGGCAAACTGCGAGAATTTTCCCTTTTTCTGTGATAAGTTCGCGAGCTTTTTCCAAGTCCACAATCCCGTCTTCAGTCAAAGGTAAATATTTCAACACAGCTTGTTTGCGTTTGGCTAATTGTTGCCACGGAATAATGTTCGAATGGTGCTCTAGTGGCGTGAGATAAATCTCATCGCCCGCTGATACAACAATATCGCCAAAACTCCTCGCCACCCAGTTTAATGATGTCGTGGTTCCTCTTGTAAAGAGCACCTCTTTTGTCGACTTTGCCTGGATAAATACTCGAACCGTTTCCCGTGCTCCTTCGTATTGCTGTGTCGCACGCTCTGACAACGTGTGAACGCCTCGATGGACGTTAGCATTGTTAGTCGTATAGTAATCCTCGATTGCTTGCAAAACAGCGTGAGGCTTTTGCGTTGTTGCTGCGCTATCAAGATAAATGAGTGGTTCATCGCTTATTGTTTGAAATAAAATTGGAAAGTTATTTTTTATGTTTAGATTTTGAGTCATTTGCAATCAGTCCTAATTAACTTTTGATCAATCATCTCAATCAGCTCATCGCGCATGTCTTTTAGCGGAATGGCTTTAATTACTGTTCCTAAAAATCCTCGAATCACTAGGCGCTGTGCTTCAGCTTCAGGAATCCCCCGGCTCAATAAATAAAACATTTCTTCCTCATCCACTCGACCGGCACTTGCAGCATGTCCTGCTGTAACTTCATTTTCATCGATCAATAAAATTGGATTGGCATCGCCTCTTGCCGATTCTGATAACATCAACACGCGGCTCTCTTGCTGAGCATCTGCTCCTTTTGCTCCTTTTTTAATATGGCCGACGCCGTTAAAGGTTAACGTTGAGCGGTCTAGAATAACGCCGTGCTGGAGAATATGACCAACCGAATGTTTACCAGTATTCGTAACTCGCGTATTAATGCCTTGGATTTGTCGACCAGTTGAGATGCCAATCGCCTTGATGGTGCTACTTGACCCATCCCCAATTAGATCCGAATCGAAATCGCATATCATATTTCCGTTACTCATCATACCAATCGCCCAATCAATCGAAGCATCTTTAGCCACGTGTCCACGGCGATTAAGATAGGCTGTTGTTTGCTCACTTAAATGGTCAATCGCAGAATATTTCACTCTAGCACCAGCTTTAGCAATGACTTCAACAATGATAGTGGCGCTATTTTCAACCGTGCCTTCTGTTATCATTTTTTCAACATAAGTCACAGAACTATTTTCATCGGCCACTAGTAACACGTGTTTATTGAAGGCTTCTTTTCTAAAGCCATTTTGAACAAAGAGTGCCTCTAGTGGTAGTTGAACTTCGATATTTTTTGGAATGTAAATAAACACACCACTATTTAAGTAAGCCGCATGGTAAGCGGTTAGTTGATTCTCATCGACTTTTACCGCTTGAGTCATAAAATGTTTTTCGACTAATTCTGGATAATCCGTCATAGCTGTAAAAAAGTCTGTAAAAATGACGCCTTGATCCAGCATCTCTTGCGGTAATTGCTCCATCATCGTTTCGGTTCCATATTGAACAATTTTCGCATTTGTATGTCAATGATGATCCAATGAAAATTGCAGT
>CAZLGI010000158.1:0-4129 GCA_964558995.1 uncultured Carnobacteriaceae bacterium
TTGCGAGTGCGAAAACGTAGCTTTGATCGCTGATTTTTGCTAGGATGCGCTCGCCTTCTTTGTCTTTTACGATGTCCATTTCCTTATCACTAAGGGTTTCTGGGGCTTTTTCGTCATTGACTTCGATGACTTGAAGTTTGCAATAACTGCCTAAACGTTTGGCATATTCCGCGATGCCTTGTTTTAAATACTTTTCCTTTAATTTTCCTACTGTTATAATTTTAATATTCATGGGATAAGTCTCCTTTTCTGGTACTATTATCGTATTGAAAAAAGTCTGAGAAAGCAATTGATTCTCAAGGAGTGATCATGTGTTAAAGCAGTTCAACAAATGGAATACGTCTCAAAAAATTGTGTTTAGCTTTGCGGTGGTGATTTTAATTGGTTTTGTCTTACTAGCACTGCCAATTAGCCAGCGGGAGTCTTCTCAAGCGCGTTTATTTGATCATCTTTTCCATGCGGTTTCGCTCGTTAGTGTGACGGGTCTAGTGATTTACCCAATCAGCCAAACTTATACCCTATTCGGTCAAGTAATTACGCTGATATTGATGCAAATAGGTGGTTTAGGATTGATGACCATTGTCGCATCCATCGCCACCGTCTTAGGAAAACGAATTACCTTGCGTGATCGTTTGGCAATTCAAGAGGGCATTAATCATGAGGATGCCACCCATTTACCTACTTTTTTACGAAGTATTTTACAGTATGCCTTTTGGATTGAAGCAGTTGGATTTTTATTATTATCCTTTTTCTTTGTTCCTGAGCTAGGCTGGGGTGAGGGCTTGTTCACCGCTCTTTATCTTGTTGTCTCGAGTTTTACAAATGCTGGTTTCATTAATTTTGGTTCCAACTCGCTAATGGCATACGCAAGTAATCCTTTGATTATTTTAGTCTTAGCTGTGCTCATTATTTTAGGTGGGATTGGATACTTTGTTTGGTTCGATGTGTCTGCAACTTTCGAAAAGTGGCGACATCGAAGAGGGAAAAAGCATTTGCGGTTTTTAATTAGAAGTTTTTCTCTTCATACAAAGTTAGCAATTTTTGTGAGTGGGATTCTTTTGATTATGGGTACCCTTCTCTTCCTAATTGTTGAATTTTCAAATCCAGATACGATTGGCAATTTCACATTTGGCGAAAAGGTACTGACGAGTTTTTTCCAATCAGTGACCATGCGAACGGCTGGCTTAAGAACGATAGATGTAATGGAAGTTTATCCCTTTACCATTTTTTGGTCTCTTATTTTTATGTTTATCGGAGGGTCACCCGGGAGTACGGCTGGTGGTTTGAAAACAACGACTTTTGCAATTGTCGTCCTATTTATTTATAACGAACTACGTGGACAACAGAATGTTAATATTTGGTATTATACAATTCCCAACTTTTTAGTTCGGAACTCGATTGTTATTTTTACAGCCTTTCTTACTATTTTCCTGACAGGTACAGGGATATTGGCTCTGTTAAATCCAAGCATAAACTTTATGGTAATCATGCTAGAATCGCTATCCGCGATTACAACGGTCGGGCTTAGCGCAGATCTCACACCATCGCTTGGAATCCTGAGCCATATGCTTTTGATGGTCTTGATGTTTACAGGACGGCTTGGCCCAATAACCTTAGCAGAGAGTTTAGCTCGAAAAGCTCGGGAAACAAAAGATATCACTTACTCAACTGGAAAAATAAATATCGGATAAAGGCGGCGTTTAATATGAAAAAAATTATTGGCATTTTGGGTTTGGGATTATTTGGATCTGCCATTGCCCAGACTTTAGCAGAAAATGATTACGATGTGATTGCGGTGGATAAAAACACTTCCCACGTCAACGAGTTATCTCCTTATATTACAAAAGGAGTTGTTGGTGACATTACCGATTTAGATTTATTAGAAACAATTGGTATTAGCGACTGCGATACGGTTGTTGTCTCAACTGGTACGGTTTTAGAAGCGAGTGTATTAGCGGTGATGCATTGTAAAAAATTAGGCATCCCCGAAATTATCGTAAAAGCTAAGAACAGTATGTATAAAGAAGTCCTTATGAAAATCGGAGCAACGCAAGTAATTTTACCGGAGTTTGATACTGGCGTTAGACTGGCAAAAAAATTAATGCGTAATTCGATTCATGATATTTTTGAATTGGATGATAAAACGTCGATTATAGAATTTGAGGCACCACCAAAATGGATTGGTAAAAACTTAAGAGAACTCGATTTACGTAATCGTTATGAAATTAATATTATCGGTATGCGGACTGACAAAGACGCTCCAGTAAACGTAGGTGTTTTAGCAGATACGGTTGTGGAAAAAGATATCATTTTATTAGGTGTGACAGAATCAGATTACTTTGAGAGACAAGATTACTCAGAAGAACCGATTGATTAGAGATTGAGGCGACTCAATCTTTTTTTATGCACAGATTTACCGCAGTAGGCACAGGTTATCCACAAAAGTTATCCACATGTACACATGTTCGTCCCCACATTTAGTGTCCGCTTGATTGTTAATAACTAAATATAGATTCTGATACATAATTGCTTTTTAGTCTACACAGACTTGTGCACAAGGTGAATTCACAATCTTTATGTCTATACACGAGCGTACGTTCGACTAACTTCACAATATATCTCTTGTTGTGCACAGAGTGCTTACGATTTTGTGGATAACTTTAATATTCAAAACGTATGAAAATCAAGCTTCTTGGGACTTATCTACATCTCATTTCCGCTTTCCACATTACTTATCCACAATCGTGTGAGTTATCCATAAAAACGAAAAAAAGAAGTGACTCTCTTTTGAGATATCACTTCTTTTTTGTGTTTTACTTCCAAGTTCGTGGTGCAAATAAAACGAGAATCGGGAAAATTTCTAATCTTCCTGCCAACATCGAAAACGAAAGAAGGATTTTTGATAAATCATTCAGTTCGGCAAAGCTAAAAGCCGGACCATAACTACCTAAGGCGGGTCCAATATTGTTAAATGTGGCAGCAACGGCACTGAAACTAGATAAGAAATCTGGTGCATCCAGGCTAATAATCATGAATATCGTCATAAAAAAAACGAGATAGATAACGAGATAGTTGGCGACAGAGTGCTTGGTTGATGTCTTCAGTGGTTTGCTATCATAGTGAATGGTGACGATTCGATTTGGTTGTGCAACACGTTTAATTTCGCCGATGAAAATCTTCCCGTACATTACAATTCGAGAAATTTTCAACCCACCAGCTGTGGATCCTGCGCTAGCTCCGAAGAACATGAGTAGTAAAATCACCATCTGTGAGAAGAGTGGCCATTTGCCAAAATCAGCTGTGGAAAAACCACTTGTCGTGATAACGGACGATACAGAGAAAAAGACGTCTCGAATCATCGTACCGAAGTTCGTATAAGAACTGAATAAGTTAATACAGATTAAAGTCACAGCAATTGCAACGATTCTCAAATACCATCTAAATTCTTCACTCTTTAGTGCTTGTCTGGCCTGGCCAAGTAAAATCAGATAGTACAAATTGAAGTTAACCCCAAATGCTAGCATTCCCCAGCCTATCACCCATTCACTGTAAGGACTTTGGTAAGAAAGTAGACTTCCGTTTTTAACTCCAAAGCCACCTGTACCAGCTGTTCCAAATGCGTGAAGCAGGGCATCAAACCAATTCATATCGCCTGCCCAAAGGAGTAAGAACACAATGCCAGCCATTGACAGGTAAATGATATATAAAATTCGTGCAGACGAGGATAATTTAGAGACCAGTTTGCCAAAAATTGGGCCTGGCGTTTCTGCTCGTAAAATATTGACTGACTGAGCATCAATCTGCGGTAAAATCGCCAGGGCAAAAGCTAGAATCCCCATTCCACCGGTTAAATGAGTGAAACTTCGCCAAAATAAGCTCGAATGAGACAAAGCCTCTACGTCTACCAAAATACTCGAACCTGTTGTTGTAAACCCGCTCGACGTTTCAAAAAAAGCATCCACTAACGATGGGATATCGCCATTCAATACAAACGGTAAACTTCCAAAGAAGGAAAACAATATCCAGGAGAGAGCCACTATAACTAGCCCTTCTCGTGCAATTAAATGGCGTTCTTTTGGTTTTTTTAAGCTGAATAGTTGCCCTAAGATGGCCAGTAGAAGAATAACCG
>CAZLGI010000159.1:0-4115 GCA_964558995.1 uncultured Carnobacteriaceae bacterium
AGCTCATTGGGGAGTATCATTATTGTTAAACAAACGGGGAAACGATACGCTACTCTCTTCATTAAGAATAACTCTCTGTTGTTAAAATACAGACGTTTTTTTGTAAAATTCACGTAAACTTCGTAAGGATTCTAATATTTAAACTTTAAAATATAGCTTCTAATTGTGCTATAAAAAAGGATAAAGCTAGTAAATCTGCCGCACCACCTGGACTAAGATGTCTCTGTATAAGAATTTTATCGTATTCACTAAAAGCTTCTTTAATCGTTAAAGGTGTTGATTTTTTATAAATCAACATGGCTTCGGATTGGACCATTCGATACGATTCGATTCCTCCACGATGAATCAAATTGGTATCTTCGGATTCACTCATAATTAATGCCAACAAATGTAGAAAGACTTCTTCTCTGTACTCTGGAAGATTTCCAAGATGCGTCCGTAAATATGGTAGAGCAATTTGAGGAATGATTGGGTAGCCATTCTCAGCTACACCCCGAATTCCTGTAATCCCATAATTTTTAAATAATTTTTCCCCATAACTTAGGTGTTCTTTACGCTCTAGATCTTGAAAATCTTTTGAAACTAATCCTTCACTCATATGCGCAACGTATCGAAACAGTGTTTCTGTGTCTTCTTGCTTAAAAGGTAGCGCTACTTGATTTTCTTTTAACAAATATCCTACAGCACTTAACACTAAAGCAAAAGTAAAGTTCGCACCTTTGTGTGTGTTTACATCATTTGTGGCCTTCATCATAGCAATTTCCGCGTCCACACCTAATAAACGAGCTTTTTCGAATAACTCTTTTGGTGATTCTTTATGATTAAAACCAATTTGTAAATATTCACTGAAATAAGGAGTCAGAGCTTGAATAGCTTCGATGAATGTATAAATATCCATATCCTTATGAGAACCACTGTTAAAGCGGTCTACAAGTCCCGGTTTCGGTGATAACAGTACCTCATAAAGGAAGGCTTTTTGTGCATACTGTGTAATTTTCTGTGTCGTTTGTTTATTCAATGCCTCTATCTTCCATTTCTTTAAGGATATATTTTTCTGAATGTTTTAAATGCAGATGGACGATTTTCTCGATTTCATCCCAATTTTTTCCCTTCATACCATAGTATATTTTCCAGTGATCTTCTAATGCAGGTCCCGCTCTTTCATCTGAACGGATGGAAATATCACGAAAATAGCGAAAATACTCTTTTAAGTCAATAATAATAGCGCGCAATCGGTTCATTTCACTTTTTTGATAAATAAATTCATTAAAAGCTTTAAAATTTTCAAGTAGTTCGTCAATTAAACCGCCATCATAATACATGTCTCCAGCTTTTAAGAGTAAATATAGCTCTTGAAAATCTTCGTCATCCATATTCTTAGCAGCTGTGATGGTTGCCAATGTATCCAGTGCTTTACGAATACTGAAGATTTCTTTGGCATCTTCTTGACTAATCCCTTTAACAATTACTCCACGTCCATGTATTCTTTCGACCAGTCGTTCTTCTTCCAATTTTTCCAGTGCATGGCGAATCGGTGTCCGACTAATATTTAGAGAATCTGAGAGTTCTTTTTCATTCACACGCGTACCAGCAGGGACCTCTCCTAAAGTAATCGTTTTTTTCAGCGCTTCATGCAAGGAATCTTTCAGCGTTTTATTTTGATAAATCGTTAAGTTTTTTTGTACTGCATGACTAAATATGCCCATTTTTACCCTCTCCAAAATACTAGTCTTTTAATTTTTATTGTTTTCCAGGATGTTATTGCATTATTCACCATATTCTATCATAAGGTTTCTTACATTAAATGTAAACACTTTCATATAATAAAAACACGGAAAAGACAATCACTAAAAATGAGAGTAGGAAGCACACAAAAAGGACAATAATAAAGCCTTTAAGCTATTCACATAGAAATTTAGATTCTTTATAATGAAAGTGTTGTGAAAGCGTTTCGCATTTTAAATGGAAAGGAGGGAGACGATGTTAACGACAAAAAAGTTATGGGTTCAACGTGATCCCAAGATGAAAGAAAAATGGATAGAACTCTTAGCACTGAATGATTTATATCCAGAAGAGCTCGTCGATTACACGGTGGGAATTTTTGATGGGGATCGTTTAGTCGGCACCGGCTCTACGTACCAAAACATTATTAAATTAGTGGCCATTTGCGGAGATTATCAGGATCAAAACTTACTCACCCAGTTAATCACTCATCTCTCAGATTATTTATGGGATAAAGGGAAAACGCGCGTGTTTCTTTATACCAAACCGGACAGTGCCAAGTACTTCCGTTCAATTGGTTTCAAAGCCATTGCAGAAACTGAAGCAGTTTGTTTGATGGAGCGCGGCACCCCTTCTTTTGAAGATTATGCGGATGATTTACGGCAGGTAAAAGTCGACTCGCCACAAAATGGCGCGATTGTCATGAATGCGAACCCATTTACTAAAGGGCATCTTTATTTAGTAGAAACCGCATTGGAGCAGTGCGAGCACCTGTATATCTTTGTGTTATCGGATGATTCATCGGAATTTTCTTTTGAGGATCGCTTCCGTTTAGTCAAGCTGGGGACTGAACATTTAAACAATGTAACCGTGATCCCTAGCGGTCAATATCAAGTATCACAAGCGACATTCCCTTCGTACTTTTTGAAAGATCAAGCAGAAGAAGAGGTTGCGAAACACCAGGCTACACTGGATGCGAAATTGTTTAGCGAAGCTATCGCTCCGTTGTTAGATATTCACATTCGTTTTGTAGGCGAGGAACCTCTGTCTAGAGTGACCGAAATCTACAACGACGCAATGGAGGAAGTCTTTAAAGACAAGATTCAGCTAGTCATTATCCCGCGTAAACAAGTAGAAGGAGAAGTGATCAGTGCGACAAAAGTGCGATCGGCCTATCAGGAAGGAGATTTTGCTCTTATTCAACAAATTGTCCCTCCCACGACGTATGAATTTTTAGTTCAAAAAGCAAACAACAATAGTAAATAATTACAGAGGTGAAGAACATGAAAATTTTAGAAAAAGCAGTCAGTGGTACAACAGAGTCAAGTGATATTTATATTACTGTTGAACCAAACAATGAAGACACAATCGCAATTAATTTACAATCCGACGTTAAAAAACAATATGGTGACCGTATATTAGAAGTCATTACAGAAACGGTGAAAAATCTTGGGATTGAGAGCGTAAAAATTACTGCTGTCGATAGTGGCGCATTAGATTGTACAATTGCGGCTAGAACGTTAAATGCGATCCAACGTTCTCTAGGAAATGAACGATATAGCTGGAAGGAGATTGACACATGGAACGTTTAAGACGAACAATGATGTTTCTGCCTGGTTCAAATGCAGGAATGTTAAGAGATGCTCCAATTTATGGGGCAGATTCTATTATGTTTGATTTAGAAGACGCAGTATCTTTAAATGAAAAAGATTCAGCAAGAACACTTGTCCATTTCGCTTTAAAAACATTTGATTACAGTGCAGTTGAGACGGTTGTCCGAATTAACTCATTGGAGACAGTGGGTAAATTAGATATCGAAGCGATGGTACTTGGTGGTATCGATGTTATCCGTCTGCCAAAAACAGAAAATGCGCAAGACATCATGGATGTTGAAGCTGAAATTCAAAAAGTGGAAGAAGAAAACGGAATTGAAGTTGGCCGAACAAAAATGATGGCCGCTATTGAAACTCCGGGTGGCGCATTAAATGCGCGTGAAATTGCCCATGCATCAGATCGTCTAGTAGGAATCGCTATCGGAGCGGAAGATTATGTCACAAGCATGAAAACAACACGCTCGGCTGACGGTACCGAATTACTTTTTGCTCGCAGTATGATTTTACATGCAGCTCGTGAGGCAGGTATTTCTGCGATTGATACAGTTTATTCAGATATTAATAACGAAGAAGGTTTAAGAGCAGAGGTTGAACATATCAAACAGCTTGGTTTTGATGGAAAATCTGTTATTAACCCTCGTCAAATCCCTATTGTCAATGATGTTTATGCCCCATCTGAAAAACAAATTCAAGATGCTAAAGAAATTATTTGGGCAATTAGAGAAGCAAATGCTTGGGTTGTGAAACCCGGAAAACAATTATCGATTGTCGAAGCAGAAG
>CAZLGI010000160.1:0-4068 GCA_964558995.1 uncultured Carnobacteriaceae bacterium
AATCATGTCGCCACCGATTTTAGCCGATTCACCGCTCACAATAGTACCTAAAGAAATAATTGCTAATTCAGTTGTGCCGCCACCGATATCGACAATCATATGTCCACTTGCTTCATTCGGAGATAAGCCAGAACCAAATGCAGCCGCAACTGCTTCTTGAATAAAAAAGATATCATTCGCGCCAGCTTGTTTCGCTGCTTTAGTAATAACCTTTTTCTCGATGCTGCTCATTTTACCTGGTGCACAAAGTAGTAAAGATGGTTTTCTCAGCGTGAATCTCACGCTTTTTTTAAGTATATATTTTAGTATTGCTTCAGTCGTTTCAAAATCAGTAATCACGCCATCTTTTATCGGGCGAGAAGTGACGATATAATCAGCTGCTTTGGCTGATCCTTCAATCATTTTAATTGCTTCGTTTCCGACTGCGATAATATCCCCTGTTCGTATATGACGCGCCACAATTGACGGTTCATTAAATACGATTCCCTTGCCTTCAATAAAAACAATCGTGTTGACAGTCCCTAAATCAATGCCAACTATCGGGGCCTTATGAAAAAATACAGCCACAAACTTACCTTCTTTCCATTAATGATTGAGTCCTATTAACCCTCTTAATATTTTACCATAAAACCAGAGCGGTAAAAGTAAAAACAAGAAACTAAATAAAAAGATAAGAAATAACCTTTTCAAGAGTGAATTTCAGCCCAACTAAAAGTTCTATCCTTCACTCCTAATCCTATTTTTTCACTACAACAATAATCTCAAGATTCCAATTTCATTAAAAATGGAGGTAGAAAATTTTATTCAGTAAAGTACGCACAACAACAGTCAGTCCCACGGGTCGAAAGGCCGACTGCTAATTATCAAATATAAATTTCACGCAAAATAAAATAAAGGCCGGAACATTTAAGTTCCGACCTTTATTATTTATAGTTAAGTTTAATTAGATTTTTTCTACGTTAGAAGCTTGTGGTCCACGGTTTCCATCAACGATGTCGAAAGAAACTGCTTGTCCTTCTTCTAATGATTTGAATCCATCAGAGTTGATTGCTGAGAAGTGTACGAATACGTCGTCTCCGCCTTCACGCTCGATAAATCCAAAACCTTTTTCTGCGTTAAACCATTTTACTGTTCCATTTTCCATGAAAAATTCCTCCTCGTGCACATTGCACTAATTATTGTTGTTATTGCAAATGGTACGATCGGAATGTTCATGACATTTCTTCCTACACCTTACAAAAACACAACATAATTGTAACCTATTTTTTCAGTTAATGCAAGTCTCTATTAAATAATTCCATATTCCTTTAAGCTAAGGTACTTCTTTTCACCAATAATAAAATGATCAAGTAATTCAATCCCCATCATTTCACCACACTCAACCATCCTTCTAGTGAAGACTAAATCGGCTTCAGAAGGCTCAGTATTTCCTGACGGATGATTGTGCGCTAAAATAATTCGTGCCGCCGCAAACCGGACTGCTTCGCGAAATATCTCTCTAGGATGTGCGACCGAACTATTTAGGCTCCCAATAAAGATGGTTTTCTTCTTAATGATTTCATTCTTCGTATTCAAGTACAAAGCCACCACATGCTCTTGATGCAAATCACGCATCTCCTCCTTCAACAAGGCACCCGCCGTTTGAGTCGAGGTAATCGTGCCACTTTTCAATTGTGTTGCTTGGGCTAACCGATTTCCAAGCTCAATACAGGCTTTAATTTCAATCGCCTTGGTCTTGCCAATTCCCTTAATTTCCATCAATTCGGATAAAGACGCCATTTTCAGTGAATGCAAATCACCAAAATGAGTCAAAACTTGCAAGGACATTTGAAGCACATTGCTGTTTCTCGGACCTGTTCGTAATAATATTGCTAATAACTCATGTGTTGCTAGTGCTTTTTCACCGTAATCTTCTAGACGTTCTCTTGGTCTCGATGTTTTAGGTACTTCTCTTATTAAATTAGTTTGTTGCATAAAATCTCCCCTTTGCTTTCATCTATCTATAAGATACGCAAAGTAAGTCGATTTCCGTTTTTTATTTTTCTAAATTAGGAACTTTCTCACATCTGAGAGGAAATAAAGCGATCCTGTTACTAAAATAACATCGTCTTCGTTTGCTTTAGAGCTTAACTTGTTCAGTGCTACTTGCCAATCCTCATGATAGCTCGCAGCAGCTATTTGCATTCTTTCTTTCAAATCGTCTAAAGTCGCTGCTTGTGGAAAATCAAAAGTTGTTAAGTAAAAACTACTGTTCGGAATATTTTGTAGCAAACGACTAATAGTCTCAAGTTCTTTCGTAGTTAAAGTCGCATACATCACTTTGATCGGTCTACCAGAAAAATTATCTTCCAGTGTTTTTAATAAAGCTTCCATTGCCGCTTCATTATGAGCCCCATCCAAAATAATCAAAGGTTTTTTCGAAAGGATTTCCATCCGCACTGGCCAGAATGCTGCCTCTAGACCTTCACGAATACTGTCTTCTGTATAATCAATGCCATGCGTTTGGCAATACATCCGATACGCGTGCAGAGCTGTCGCAGCATTTTCGATTTGGTGTTGTCCTAGTAAGGTAATCATCAAATTCGAATAATAAACGTCCGCACTCTTATAAGAAAAATGCTCAAAAAGATCCTCTTCATTTCTATGCGTCACTGCTTGGAATTTTTCACCAAACACTGCTAACTCAGCTTCGCGCTCATTAGCTGTTTCAACCAAAACTTTTTTAGCGTCTTGATTCATAATATTTCCTAAAACAATCGGAACATGTGGCTTAATAATACCAGCTTTTTGGAAAGCAATCTCTGCAAACGTTCCACCCAAAATATTAATATGATCCAAGCCAATTGTTGTAATAATCGCCAGTTCCGGGGTAATAATATTGGTACTGTCAAATAAACCACCCAGACCTACCTCTACCAACACAACGTCAGGTTGCTGCTCAGAAAAATAAAGAAACATCATCGATGAGACAACTTCAAAGTGAGTCAAACCACCGAGTTCAGTTTCATAAATTTCATCATAAAGCGGCTTAATTCTATTTGCCAAGGCAATGACATCATCATCAGGTATAGGCTGACCATTCAAACTAATCCGTTCATTAAATCTCATTATATGTGGCGAGGTAAAACTTCCAACTGTCTGACCAGATGACAAAAAGAGTTGAGTCAAATAAGCGACGGTTGAACCTTTGCCATTTGTGCCACCAATGTGAATGGACTTGAAGCTTCGTTCAGGATGATTTAGTCGCTCCATCATCCATTCCATCCGTTTCAAACCTGGTTTGGGACCAAAGCCTCTACGAGTTGTAATCCATTGAAATGCATCTTCATATGTCTTAAACATTTAATTCACCTCAAGAAAAGCGGCTAAATCCTCATTCAGCCGCTTCGTGATTCATCATATTTTTTATTACTTCGCTTTTAATGAAGCTAAACGCTCTTCAACAATTGTTAATTGATCACGGTAAACTTTTTCTTTGTCCCTTTCAGCAGCAACAACTGCTTCTGGAGCCTTGGCAACAAATTTTTCATTGCCTAACTTTTTAACCACGCGGTCAACTTCTTCTTTTAACTTCTCAGCTTCACCTTCAAGACGTTTGATTTCGTCTTCGATCTTGATTAAGCCAGCTAACGGCATTCTTACTTCTCCGCCAGAAATAACGCCTGTAACCATTTCTTCGTCACTCACTAAGTTCTGTCCAATTTCTAAACTTTCTGGATTACAGAAACGAGAAATGTAAGATTTGTTCGCTAGAAAAATCTTTTCCGTTGCATCATCCAATACATTAATTTGTAAAGGAACTTTTTTCGATAGCGGTGTGTTCATTTCGTTACGGATTGTACGAACTGCACGAATTAATTCGATTAGTTTACCCATTGCCGATTCAGCCTCTTGGTTAGCGTGAGCTGGATTTGCTTCAGGGTATGCTGCAACAACAATTGACTCCCCTTCATGCGGCACGTTTTGCCAGATTTCTTCCGTTACAAATGGCATGATTGGGTGTAGTAGGCGTAAAATGTTATCTAAAACATAAGCTAGAATACTACGTGCAGTTAATTTAGCAGCTTC
>CAZLGI010000161.1:0-4056 GCA_964558995.1 uncultured Carnobacteriaceae bacterium
CAACTCCTTGACGCAATTCATCCATGCTACTGATATGGTCAGTCCATTTACGGTCAACCACACGCAAGATGACTACTTTTTGGAATTCTAGCATTTGTTCTTTGCTTAATTGATCTTCTTTCTTGCTATAGACTTCTCTTGCACGTGCAAGTAGGTCTTCTTTAATTTCGTCAGCAGTTTTGTTTTCTAAATCTTGTTCGCTGATTGAATCTGGGTGAACGAGTGTATTAGCTGCAAAGTCACGAATGGCTTTGATGTCCCAATTTTCTTTATCGCCTCGAGTATGTGTGTCAACCATACGAGTAATCGTACGTTCAATCATGTTAGTTGTTGCCGTACGTAGTGATTCTGTTTCCATAATCACGTCTAGGCGTTGGCCGTACATAATCTCACGTTGCTCACGCATAACCTCGTCATATTCTAAAACGTTTTTACGTGTATCGTAGTTATTACCTTCAACACGTTTTTGAGCAGATTCAACTTGGCGTGACAACATTTTACTTTGAATCGCCATGTCGTCCCCTTCACCATCTAAGTTTAGACGGCTCCAAACATTTTGGATACGGTCTGAACCGAATCGTTTCATTAAGTCATCTTCTAGTGATAAATAGAATTGCGTTGTACCTGGGTCACCTTGACGACCTGCACGTCCACGTAACTGGTTATCAATACGACGAGATTCATGACGTTCCGTACCAATAACTGCTAAACCGCCAGCTTCAACAACGCCAGGGCCTAATTTAATGTCAGTTCCACGTCCAGCCATGTTGGTCGCGATTGTTACTGAGCCACGTTGACCAGCGTTCATAATAATTTCTGCTTCTTTAAAGTGGTTCTTAGCGTTTAGGATTTGATGTGGAATGCCTTCTTTTTTCAGTAAATCTGAAATTAATTCAGATGTTTCAATAGCTACTGTACCTACTAAAATTGGTTGTCCTTTTTCATGTCGTTCTCTAATGTCTTCGACAACTGCTTTGAACTTGCTTACCATATTTGGATACAACAAGTCTGGACTATCTTGACGAATAATCGGTTCGTTTGTTGGAATTGAGATAACTTCCATATTATAAATTTCGCGGAATTCTTCTTCTTCAGTTTTAGCTGTACCTGTCATACCAGATAATTTCTTGTACATACGGAAGAAGTTCTGGAATGTGATGGTTGCCATTGTACGAGATTCGTTTTGAATATCAACATTCTCTTTTGCTTCAATCGCTTGGTGTAAGCCATCTGAATAGCGACGACCTTCCATAATACGACCTGTAAATTGGTCAACGATTTGTACTTTTCCTTCGTTTACAACATAATCAATATCTTTAAGCATAATGAAGTTTGCACGTAACGCTTGATCTAAGTGATGAACCAATTTTGTATTATCAACATCGTACAAGTTGCTTAAATTAAAGGTTTTCTCTGCTCGTTCAATCCCTTGATCAGTTAGGGCAATTGATTTTGCTGTTAAGTCGATTGTATAGTCTTCATCTTCTTTCAAACCTTTTACGAAAAAGTCAGTACGTGTATAGAGTGCTGCTGATTTTTCTGCTTGACCAGAGATAATTAAAGGTGTTCTTGCTTCGTCGACTAAAATTGAGTCGACCTCATCGACAACTGCGAAGTTCAATGGCCGTTGTACCATTTGGTTACGATAAACAACCATATTATCACGCAAGTAGTCAAAGCCTAATTCGTTGTTCGTGCTATAGGTAATATCGCTATTATATGCGTCACGTTTTTCTTCAGAAGATTTACCTGCAACGTTTAAGCCAACAGTCATGCCTAGGAATTGGTAGAGTTCTCCCATTTCCACCGCGTCACGACTCGCTAAGTATTCGTTAACTGTTACAACATGTACACCTTCGCCAGATAGAGCGTTTAAGTATACAGGCATGGTAGCCGTCAACGTTTTACCTTCACCCGTTTTCATCTCAGCGATATTCCCTTTATGTAAGGTAATACCACCCATCAATTGAACTTTATATGGATATAAACCTAAGACACGTTTTGAAGCTTCTCTTACTACTGCGAATGCTTCTACTAATAAATCGTCTAAGGTTTCACCTTTTTGATAACGTTCTTTAAATTCTTCAGTTTTCGCAATTAAATCGCCATCGCTTAATGCAGCCATGTCGTCTGCTAAGGCAATAATTTTATCTGCAACTTTGCCTAATGATTTTAATTCTGCTTTATCATTTTCAAATAACCTTTTTAGAAAATTTGCCATTCTAAGTCTCCTCTTAACCATTTCTATATTTATATCTTTCTTAAAAACATACTCAAACCGTACATCCTAATCATTTTAACATTAATGGCCAGCTTTTTGTATGCTTTTAAGAGATTTCCCTTGATTTTCAACACAAAGTTCAAAGAGGCAAGGATCATCTCCCTGCCCCTTCGTTTAGTATTTTCAATTCTTTACTGAAAAGCTTAGTCTACATCTGTTTCAATAAGACCATATTTCCCATCTTTACGACGATAAACAATGCTTGTACCATTTGTAATAGCATCTTCGAAGATGAAGAAATTATGTCCTAACATGTTCATTTGTAGTACTGCTTCTTCGCTATCCATTGGTTTCAAGGATAGGCGTTTTGTACGTACAATTTCAAGTTGACTATTATTCTCGTCTACTTGTTCTTCTAATGCTGAAATGTCGTATGAAGGACTAAAGCCTTTCTCACGAGACTTACGATTAATTTTTGTTTTGTACTTACGTACTTGTCTTTCTAATTTATCTACAACTAGGTCAATGCTACCATAAAGATCAATGGAAGTTTCCTCAGCGCGTAATACTAGGTAAGGTAATGGAATCGTTACTTCCACCTTCGCAGTTTTATCTGAATATACTTTCAAATTAACATGTGCTGTTGCTTCTGGAACATTATTGAAAAAGCGTTCCAATTTACTCAATTTCTTTTCTGCGTATTCCCTTATAGCTGGCGTAACCTCGATATTTTCCCCTCGGACATTGTACTTAAACATAGCATTCTCTCCTTTCGTCTGATTCATCATCAGAAAAGATATCCTCGTGGACCACTCACAAGGAAGTACCTTTAATTATATTATAGTGTAAGCGGTACAATTTTACAATCGTTTTCAATTATTTAACGACCAATACTTACTGAAGCGATTTGCTCGAATCCTGCTTCTTTTAATTTGACTTTTGCATGGAGCAACGTTCTGCCTGTCGTGTAGATGTCGTCCACCAATATTACGCTCGTTGTTAGCGGGATGTTGTGTTCTTGTAAGCGAAATGGTTGTGGCATAATCATTCTCTCGAACCGTTTTTTTTCTGATTGCTTCTTTCCCTTTCCTTCGAAGTAGAGGATTTGTTGAAAGGGAATGCCTGCTTCTTGGAGTAAGAGTTCTGTTTGATTAAAGCCACGTTTGGCTAAACTTGCTGCTGATGATGGCAAAGGGATATAAATCGAATCTTTATGTTGCTTGTAGTGTTGCTTTAGATCCTTTCTGAAAATGGCAGCGAAGCGAACATCGCCTAGGATTTTATAAGTTTGCAACCAATTTTTCAGAACGTCATCATAGCTGAAAAAGGCTTCGTGTTTAACGAGAGCTTTTGAGTACTTGCTTAACCATTTTTGACAATCGGGGCAGTAGGTCGACTCCAACAAGGGACGAGAGCAGCCTAGGCAAGCACTGGTCGGATCAATTCGCGAAAAGCTGTTGGAACACTTTTCGCAGATAACTTCATTTTGGTAGGGCTGAAAAGAAAGTAACTCATGGAAGGTGAGTGTTTTTCGTATGTAACGATTACAAAATAGGCAGGTCATGAAGCAGCCCTCCTTCTCTAGCTCGTTGGTTCATGTTGTTAATTTGCTTGACTGCACGTTTCATCGCTTTCGTTTGACCGAAGTGACCAAAATAAACATCGCCGGTGGGAAAATCTTTATGCCTACCTACTCTGCCTGCGATTTGTACTAAGGATGCTTCGGTAAAAATGCCATTTTCTGCGCCGATTACGAAAACGTCTATATCACGAAAGGTAACCCCTCTTTCTAGAATCGTCGTCGTCAAAATGAAATCATAACTTTCCTGGCGCAT
>CAZLGI010000162.1:0-4017 GCA_964558995.1 uncultured Carnobacteriaceae bacterium
TTTTTGAATGCTGTCCAAACCACTTTGGAATAAGTCGGCCCAAGAAGCATCTCCTGTTTGATAGGCTTTCAGCATCCCCATAAAAGCTGATCCATACAACGGCCCTGATGCACCACCAACTTTACTCAATAAGTTTGTTGTAATGAGTTTTAGTAAGGCTTCAAAAGATTCTGGCGGGGTTGTTTTTATTGCTTCCATCACATGTCCCATCCCACGTGACATATTATTGCCATGATCGCTATCGCCGATTGGAGTATCTAATTGAGTCAGATACTCTTTCTCGCTTTGTATTTTTTCGTTGAACTTTTCCATCCAACTTATTCCAATTTCTACATTCATCCTATTCTACCTTCCTCTCACTACTTACCAGTTAATTGTCGTGACTGGTGCTTGTAATGCTTCTAGATAAAAATCGTCTTCCAAATGAAGTAACGTTAATGAGATCCCTTGCATTTCAAGCGATGTCATTAAGTTTCCTACTTTATGAAAATCACTCAGTAGACTCTCTTTTGCCATTAACTTATTCACGTCATTCATAAAGACGTATTGTTCCATTAAAGGAGTTCCACCTAGCCCATTAACCATCACTGCGAAACGCTGATTCTCTTTAACAGCAAACTCGTCTTTTAATTTGGTTAGTAACTCTTCGGCAAGGTCATAAGATGATTGCAACTTTTCTCTACGATAGCCTGGTTCGCCATGAATCCCTACGCCGTATTCAATTTCATCATCCTCTAGCGTAAAACTTGCTTGAGTATTTCCAGGTGTGGTAACACCTGTCAGAGCCAATCCAATTGACTTTATGTTTGAAACTAATTTGTCAGCTAGTTCTTTAATCTCTTCAAGTGATTTTCCTTGTTCCGCAGCATATCCCAATATTTTATGTACAAAAATTGTTCCTGCTACCCCTCTTTTACCTTGAGTATATAAACTATCTTCAACTGCGATATCATCATCCACTACGACGCTCAGAACGTCTATTCCTTCCATTTCTGCTAACTCTTGAGCCATTTCAAAGTTCATAATGTCTCCTGAGTAATTTTTTATGACCAAAAAGACACCTTTACCTTCGTCAGTAGCTTTAATTGCCTCTAAAATTTGGTCTGGTGTTGGAGAAGTAAAAACCGCACCACAAACTGCGGCTGACAACATACCTTGTCCTACAAATCCTGCGTGAGCCGGTTCATGTCCACTTCCTCCACCTGAGACAATGGCAACTTTATTTGTTTTTTTCACTGTACGTTGGATGACTCCTGTTTCTGGTACTCGTTTAATCAGTTCAGAATGACTTATAATCATGCCATTAATCATCTCATCAACGATATGTTCTGGATTATTTAAGATTTTTTTCATCTATACCCTTCCTTAAGTAAGTAGTCTAAAAATTATTTCTCTTGCTTACGTGCTTTATAATCTCGTCCCATTGCATCAGCGGCAATAATAACTTGAGCAACACTTTCTGGGGTAACTTCGAATGGCATAGCATGAATGGATTCTTCTGGGATACATGCTTTTGTTGCAACTTTAAGTATCTCTTCATATGTCACTTCTTTAACATCTAGATCTTCTAAGGATACTGGCAAACCCACTGATAAGTTGAAATCTAATAATGCTTTAATCTCAGCAGATCCAGCAGCTAAGCCACCTGATTCAAAACCTAAACCTGATAACAGTGTATTTGCTTCAATAATATCTTCTAAAGCAGGTGTGACTACGTTATTGTCGCAAGCAAGTTTGGCACTAAAGCCACTTTCCATTACGGTATCGTAACAAACCTTAGCTAGTGTAATAGCTGCAATTGTCCCTTTTGCAGGTCCAGTTGCTCCAGTATGAAAGCCATTTGGTAAACCAGCATTCACATTTGAATTGGAACGTCGTGTCGCGCGTGCTTCATAGTAAGTAGCTAAGGCGTCTCCCATACCAGCAACTAAGAAACGAGATGGCGCTTGAGCGATAACAGTTGTATCCATTAATACGACACTTGGATTTTGTTTAAAGTACGCATAATCATCAAATTGATGATCTTCGGTATAAAGAACGGCAGAGTGACTTGTAGGTGCATCTGTCGCCGCAATGGTTGGACAGACAATTAATGGACCACCATCTGCAACAACCTTAGAGGTGTCAATTGCCTTTCCACCACCTAATCCCACAATGACTTTAATTTCTTTTTCCTTAGCTACATTTTTAAGGCGATTTGCTTCCTTCCGTGTTGCCTCGCCACCGAAATCCGCCAGATGCAATGTGACATTAAATTGTTCTGCTGTCTTATCTAATTTATCTTTTACACGTTGGATATCACCTGGATTTCCGATTACTAAAGCCGATTCACCAAAACTCTTGATGTAAAAACCTAAATTTAATAACTCATTTTCACCTTGTACATATTTTGCAGGACTGATAAATGCTCGTCTCATTTTTCTTCCTCCTATTTTGAACGTAACTTTTTAGATGTAGTTAAAATAAAAAGTTCATCTGTTAATGATTGACATCACTAGTTTTTTCACAGATGAACTTTAGATTAATATTACAGGTGGGAAGCGCTTACCTATGAGAACTCCTATTCATCATGATTTATTCCCTACGATAGACATAGTTAATAATTAATTACTAAACTAAGTTTAATAGTCGTGGGATAAACATTGATAAAGCTGGGATATAGGTAACTAGAAGTAAGATAATCGTTACCGCAATCAAGTATGGTACTAATTTTTTGAATACTGATTCGATTGAAATACCACTAATTCCACAAGATACGAAGAGAACTGATCCAACTGGTGGTGTCATCGTTCCGATACACATTGCGTATACTAAGACCACACCGAATTGAACTGGGTGCATGCCATATGTTTCTGCAATTGGTAAGAAAATAGGTGTGAAAATTAGTAAAGCTGGCGTAATATCCATGAAGGTTCCGATAACAAGTAACACGATAATCATTAGTAAGAAGATAATGTATTTGTTATCTGTTAGAGATAACATAGCCGTACTAATTGCAGTTGGAATTCCCGAGTAAGCCATCACCCAAGACATTGCTGATGAAGCTGAAATTAAGAATAGAATAATCCCACTCGTTCTTGCACTATTAACAAGAATTTTTATGATATCATCTACTTTTATGCTTCTATAAACAAGAGAGAGAACAAAACAATATAAAACTGCTATTCCTGCACCTTCTGTAGCTGTAAAGGCTCCCCCAACAATTCCTCCAATTACAATGATAATTAAAAACAAGCTAGGTAGGGCATCTAAAGTCAGTCTTACTTTTTCTTTCATTGATACTTTATTTGCGACTGGGTAATTTTTTTTCTTAGCGTATAGATAAGCAATAACCATAACCGATAATCCCATCAAAATACCTGGTATATAACCTGCCATAAACAATGCTGATATAGATACACCACCTGCGACAGTTGAATAAACAATAAATGCAGTCGTTGGTGGAATCAGTAGTCCTGTAGGAGCAGACGCAATGTTTACACTCGTTGCGAAGGCTGGGTCATAACCTTCTTCTTTTTGGATTGGATAGAGAGTTCCACCAATGGCAGCAGACGCTGCTACGGCAGATCCCGATAAAGCCCCAAACAACATATTACCTAAGACGTTTGCTTGAGCTAATGATCCAGGGACGCGGCCTACAAATGCCTGAGCCATATTTATTAGGCGTCTAGCAATCCCACCATTATTCATAATGTTACCTGCTAAAATGAATAATGGGACGGCAAGTAAATTAAAGCTATCTATCCCACTGTTCATCTTTTGCATAATAATAAAGACAACTTGTTCCCATGGCAAAGTAGCCAACGCTGTGACAAAGGAGGAGACTAAGATACCTACTGAAATAGGCACACTCAATGCTAGTAAAAGAAAGAATACGACAAATAGTAAAATCGTTGCACCAGTGATACTCATAATTATACCTTCCCTTCTAAATTACCTTGGCCTTCAGATAGAACGTCAATTGCTTCATCATCAGTAGTGACATTACCTGTTATATCTTCCCATATATTGATCACT
>CAZLGI010000163.1:0-4001 GCA_964558995.1 uncultured Carnobacteriaceae bacterium
ATGTTGCGCTATGGCCGTCCTGCACCGGACTATTCACTATCTAACAGCTGCACCGTCAGTCTGAACTTATCGAATACTGCACCTGATTTAGCGTTTCTAAAAATGGTGGTAGAGCATGAAGACAAGTTGGGTGGCCTACCAATCGACTCACTGATTATCTTGTCCCGCTTACGCGATGAGCGCCGCTTAACCACGGCTGATTTTGTTGAGTCCGTTCAGAAGTCAGAAACCAATGTTCGAGCAACTATTGAAAAACTAGTTGAGATAGGACTGCTTGAATCACACGGCACGGGCAGAGGACGAACCTACACCTTAAGTGCTCAGCTTTATCAAAGCGCTGGTCAGCAAGCAGAGTACATTCGTCAGGCTGGTTTTAGCCCCATTCAGCATGAACAGATGGTGCTTAACTATATTGACAAGCACGGTACTATCAAAGCGATCAAAGGCTTAGTTGCCTGGCATCGACCTGACCAATATTATATTGAGAAACCATGGCGTGGCAAGTGGGAAACTGCTGGTGGCGGAACGATTATTAACCAAGCCATCCACACATTGGACCTCATGCAGATTATCGGTGGTGAATTGGTGGATTGTAAGGCAAGTTTGTCAAATGTCACTGATTACGAAGTTGAAGTTGAAGATACGGCAGTGGCTAACTTTACTTTTGATGAGGATGTCACAGGATTTTATATGTCAACGAATGCTTATGCAATGAACTCCAGTGTTGAATTAGAAGTTATTGCAGAGAATGTTACTTACACAATCAAAAATAACCAACTATTCGAAATGGATTTAGATGGCAATTTGACAGTGTTAGCGAAAGACGAGCAAACTGTTGGTACAAAATCCTATTATGGCCCTAGTCATGCGACACTCATTCAAAACTTTTATGATGCAATCGAAAATGATTCTGACGACTACGTAACTGTTGAAGATGCTCTGCCATCAATGTTAATGATCGATGCAATGAAGAAATCATCCATTGAGGCACGGAAAATAATGATGGAGGAAATCAAACATGACAAAGGCTAAAATAGGCGTACAAGGTTTTACGGTTAAGAATGAATTTAAAGAATTAGGTCCATATGAAACACTAAAACGAATCGGTGAAATTGGTTATCGTTCAGTAGAAATTTCTCAAGTTGATATGACACCTGAGAACGTTGCAGAAATTAAGCGCGCAAGTAAAGAATTCGGTATTGAAATTGCTTCTTTAAGTGCAGCTCTTAAACCAAATCGCCCAGATCAAGAATCACTAACGACGGACTACGACAAAATTGTTGCAGACTGCCGCGAGTTGGACTGTGATCTATTAAGAATTGGTATGTTGCCACGTGCAAACATGGAAAACTTAGATACTGTTTTAGAATTCGCTCGTGAAGCAAACGAAGTTACGAAGCGTTTAGAAGAAGACGGTATTAAATTGTATTACCACAACCACCATATTGAATTCCAAAAATATGATGGGAAATACATGCTAGATATTATTCGTGAAGAAGCTCCGCTATTAGGCTTTGAGCTAGACGTTCACTGGATTCATCGTGGTGGCGTTGACCCAGTAGAGTTGATTAAAGACTACACTGGAAAAGTTGAATTAATTCACTTGAAAGACTATCGTATTGGTCACTTACCAAAAGAAGCAATCGATGCTTTCAAAGATGGAGACAATGCAACATTCCAAAAACACTATCAAAATATCATTCAATTTGCTGAATTAGGTCAAGGAACACTTGACTTGAAGGCAATCATTGAACAAAGTTTGGAGTCCGGCGTGCGTTACTTGTTAGTTGAACAAGATAACACATACGGCCGTGATCCCTTTGAAAGCTTAGCAGAATCACGTCAACACTTACTTGACTTAGGCTATGGCGATCTATTTTAAGATCGAATTTAATTAGAATGGAAGGATGACGACATGTCTGGAAAAGATGGAATGAACTATGCACCAAAAGGAAAAGTAAACAAAGTTGTTAAGGAGGGCGAATTCATTGTTGGTATTACTGCCCTAGATCATGGACACATTAATGGAATGACAAACGGTTTAATCGAAGCTGGCGCAACAATTAAATATGTCTATGATCCAGATGCAGAGAAAGTTAAAGCATACCAAGAGCAATTCCCTAACGTACCAGCTGCAGATTCTTTGGAGCAAATTTTAGAAGACCCAGAGGTGCAATTAGTTGCAGCAGCAGCAGTACCAAATTTACGTAGTGAGCTAGGTAATAAAGTGCTACGTGCTGGTAAAGACTACTTCACTGACAAAACAGGTTTTACAACTTTAGAGCAACTAGAAGAAACAAAACGCGTGGTTAAGGAAACTGGCCGTAAGTATTGGGTATACTTCAGTGAGCGCCTACACGTTGAAGGAGCAGTTTTAGCAGGACAATTGATTGAAGAAGGTAAAATTGGCCGCGTTATTCAAGTAACTGGTTTCGGTCCACACCGTTTAGACAAGGACAAGCGTCCAGACTGGTTCTTCAAAAAAGAACAATATGGCGGAATCTTAACAGATATCGGAAGTCACCAAATCGAACAATTCCTAACATTCACTGGCAACACTGATGCAAAAGTTCTACACAGTAAAGTTGGAAACTACAACAACCCAGACACACCAGAATTAGAAGATTACGGCGATGCAACATTAGTTGGAGACAATGGCGCAACCTTCATCTTCAAGGTTGACTGGTTCACTCCAGATGGCTTAGGAACTTGGGGAGACGGACGTACCTTCATTACAGGTACAGAAGGAACCATCGAAATCCGTAAGTACATCAACGTTGCAACTGATGAGTCAGGCGATCACGTCTTCCTAGTAACAAAAGATGGCGAAGAGCACCATGCAGTAGCAGGCAAAGTAGGCTTCCCATTCTTTGGTGAAATGATCCTAGACATCATTAACGGAACTGAAAAAGCAATGACACAAGACCACATCTTCAAAGCACAAGAACTATGCTTGAAGGCGCAAGACCAAGCAATGCGTATTACAGGATAAAGTGATTAAATAGTGCTCGATCTCTTAGGGGGTTGTGCACTATTTTTTTTGTGGCTTGGGAGTGAGAAGGATTCTTGAAGGGAAATACTTCCCACATTGGCTAGAAGAAGTCGGAAGTGAATTGCCATTTCAGAGGGGAACACTTCCGACTTCGGGAAAAAGTGAGAAGTGAATTGCTATTTCGGAGGGGAACACTTCCGACTTCCATGAGTTTTCGAAAGTGAATTGGAATTTTTTGAGCCAAACACTCTCTTTTGTTCCATGTTATAATAAACCTACAAGAAGCAATTAGATTGAATCCTTTCGGTGTACTTGCTATGATTAAATAAGGCTAAAAATGGAGGGAAGCGTGTGCGAACTTTAATTATTATTTCTCATCCCGCTATTAATGAATCACATACACAACAATTTCTAAAGGAAAGTCAGCCAGAAAATGGGGTTACTTGGCACCACCTCGAAGGCACGTATCCAAATGGCGACATTTCGATAGAAGCGGAGCAAGCATTATTAATGGAGCATGACCGAATTTTATTCCAGTTTCCACTTTACTGGTATAGCTCGCCTCCTTTATTAAAACATTGGCAAGATACGGTTTTGACAGAAGGCTTTGCTTATGGGAAAAACGGTAGCCGCTTGTCTGGTAAAGAACTTGGCTTGGTCATCTCGACGGGTGTTCGGGCAGAGGAATATCAACCTGGGGCAGGAGAGGGCTTTACAATGGCTGAACTAACAAGGCCTTTTCAAGCGATGGCAATGAAATGTCAGCTTTCTTTTTTACCAACGTTTTTAATCTCTCGTTTTGATTATATGACCGAAACGGAGCAGCGAAAGTTGCTGGTCGATTACCGCCAGTATGTCACGCGTGATCGCGACCGTTCCCTAGCGACTCAGGAAAAGTGGTTCAAGGAAGAGTTATTAACATTGGGGAAAAAGGATTTATCTACTGAGCAACAGCAAATTGTCGATTTGATGATTGGGGATTTACAAAAACGCTTAAAGGATAAACAAC
>CAZLGI010000164.1:0-3977 GCA_964558995.1 uncultured Carnobacteriaceae bacterium
CAATCAATGGTGCGCCGTATGCGACTACATAGTTTTTCCATTTTTTGTTCATCTACATGCCTCCATTGTTTTACTTCTATAAGTATACCATCTTTAAGGTCAAAATAAACAGTTTGTCATGGTGTTTTTCACTTACCTGTCCTCAAACAAAAAAGCCTTCGAACACATAGGCTCAAAGGGTTTTTCGTAACTTATATTAAGCTAGCTTTTTGTACAATTGGTTCTTCAATTTCTTCGTCTTCCATCACACCGAATCGCCCTTTTACCTTATCGATAATTAGTGCGATTGCGTTGTCTCCTGAAACGTTACAAGCTGTTCCGAAGCTATCTTGTGTAAGGTACAGCGCGATAAGTAGACTTGCTAGTGGACCTTGTGACGCAATTCCGATAATTGGGAGAAAAGCTAATGAACTCATTACAGCCCCGCCTGGTGCTCCTGGTGCAGCTACCATGCTGATTCCCAATACTAAAATGAATGGGAAGAACAAACTGAAACCGAATGCCATATTATTCATCATTAGAATGGCAACAGTAAATGCTGTTAATGAAATCATACTTCCAGATAAATGAATTGTGGCACCTAGTGGTACTACAAATTCTCGAATACTTCTTGATACACCATTTTTCTCAGCAACTTGTACGTTAACTGGAATAGTTGTAGCTGAAGATTGAGTTCCCACCGCAGTTAACCAAGCTGGTAGTTGATTTTTCAAATATGGAAATGGGTTCTTTTTGATAACAAAACCTGCAACACCAAATTGGAAAATCAAAATGATGAAGTGCATGGCAAAAACAATTAAGTAGACTCTCCAGAAAATATTAATGACTCGCCATACTTCACCACTGTAGCTCATCATTGAGAAGGTTGCCGCAATGTAGAAAGGAAGTAATGGAATAATTGTTTTAGATAATACTAGGTGAACAATTGATTGGAAACCACTGAAAAAGTCAGCCATCATTCCACCAATTTTTTCTGTTTTCGCTTGTCCACGTAAAGCTGAAATTCCTAAGCCCATAATGAATGAGAACACTAATGCTGATGTGACATCTACCATTGGCTCTAACGGAATTGTAAAGTATGGTGTGACTGCAGCGGCACCGCCATTAGTGATTGCGGCAGCAGACTCACTACTAATAAATAACGGAAATAAGGTACGAGAGACAAGGTATGAAAATGTCCCTGAAATCAGTGTGAAACCATACGCAATTGCCAGCGTTAGTCCCAATAATTTACCAGCTCCAGTTTTTAACTCGCTGATCCCTGCCGTTACGAAGGCAATAATCATTAATGGAATAATAAAGGAGATATACGCCGAAATGAAGGAACTGAAGGTCATGAAAACGCGCATCACGCTTTCGGATACAACCGCCCCTAATACAATACCAAGTATAATACCAATTAATAATTTCGGCACTAAGCCAATCTTCTTCTTAAACATTTTATCCCTCCGAATATTAAAATATGATTAAAAATCATGATTCTAATCATACCATTTTACCATTATTTGTCAAACTCTTTTTGTGAAATGTTTACTAATAAAACAAAACGACTCATATCCACCTCTGAGTCGTTTTGCCTGTTGCTACTTATTTAATTATGAAAGTGCTAATAAGTTTCTGAGGAAAGTTTTTCCTTCATCGACATCGATTTTTTCATCGAAATGAGTGACAACTTCCTCAAGGTTTTTTCCGTAATATTGGGTTACCCCTCTTGAGCTTCGTCCTGCCCAATGCGATCTGATTTTCGTAACCTCTAACAATTGTGTATTAAAAATCGAACACAGTTTTGTTGTGATCATACCTTTTTCATCAACCGCAACGATAAAGATTAAATAGACCGACTTCTCTTCAGCTAAAAAGCGTAGGAGTTTATCAATGTTATAGCCTTTTGGATTACTGGATAAATACAACATTTTCGATTTAATATCGACTTCTACTTTATAATCATCCGTTTCCTGATGAAAATCACCTAACTCATCGGCGGTAAAAAAATAAGAGTAGGTATTCGGATCACTTAATTCGGCCATGACCTCCATACTTAAATGTTGTTTGTTCATCGTAATTAAGTATTCGATCGCTCGGCCGCGTATGTTGACATTTTCTGATTGAGCCGTTGTTAAAATTGCATCTTTTGCATAGTCAACGCGGGCCTCTAACTCAGTTTCCATGTCCTTGTAGGCTTGTGATTTTAAGAATGCTTGTGCACGTTCAACTGATGCCAAAATGGTTTTGACCTCTTCTTCATTTGGAACAAAACGAACCGTTGTTGGCTTAATTAAATCATTCGCTTCTACAATTCTTGCAACGTTTTCTTCGAAGGAAAAAACCGTATGCGAAGCAAATAATTCTTCAAAGTTCTCTGGTTTATTTTCTAAGCCGTCGACATCTCGCATAATATCGCCACCATTAAAGCTTCCGCGGATATTATCTACCCTTAAATCGTGAGATGAATGACTAACCTTTTTCAAAAAAGTGGTATTTGCCAGGTAAAGCAGGTTTTCTGTCGGAGTCACTAAACAAGCGATAAATGGTTTGTCATCGTACTTTTTTAACACAGACAACCCTAGTACTGTATTTGAAAAAGTTTTGGATTTTGAGCTGCTAAAGCGAATCCCAAAGCTGTCATTATGATAGACACTTCTTGATTTTGTTAACTGAAATGCTTCTTGAACGGTATTTGCTAACTGGGTTTTGTTAAGCAAGCCATTTTGTTTTTTGATAAAGTTTAACAAGCGATTTATGACGGCAGCATCATACATGGTCATCATCTTCGGCTTTGTCTAAAGATAATTGGACTGAGACTTGTTGATTCTTTTTTTCTTTATTTGCTACTTTTTGCTGTTCTGAAAGTGTGTTTCGGTCCCAGAATACGCCGTCTGTGTAGCCCTGAATGGTCTGATCTGTGTCAGCCATCTCTAAGCGTTTTTCTGTCCAAACGCAGTACAGTGGGTTTTGCTCGATACCAACGTAGTGACGGTTTAATTTCTTAGCAACGACACTGGTTGTCCCTGAACCTAAGAATGGATCTAAGACAATATCGCCTTCGTTAGAGCTTGCTAGAATTAATTTTGCAATTAGTTTTTCAGATTTTTGAGTTGGGTGAGCCGTATTTTCTGGCATTGACCAGAACGGAATCGTCACATCGCCCCAGAAGTTTGACGGGAAGGTGTCGCGGAAATTACCGCCAGCTGTTTCTTCCCAATCTTTCGGTTTACCATTTTCTTTATAAGGTGCAATAACTCGCTTACGCGTTTTAACAGCGTCCACATTAAAGGTGTAATCATTAGATTTCGTACAGAACCAAATATCTTCCATACCATTTTTCCAGTTCGCTTTTGCTCCACGGCCTTTTTCTCGTTGCCAAGTGATGCGGTTTCTAACGATTACTTTCTCCATCAAAACGTTGCCTATAATTAAACTTGTTTCCCAGTCACAACAAACATACAAGGAGCCGTTTGGTTTTAATAGCGGAATGACTAAATCTAACCACTCTTCCGTGTACTCATAATACTCATCTTGCTTGCGTTTATTGAATCTTTTACCATGATAGGATTTAGTTAAGTTATAAGGTGGGTCGACGATAATAAGGTCGATACTTTCTTCGGGTAGTAATTTTAATGTTTCGAAGGTATCTCCTAAAATGGTTTTATCAGTTACTTGATTGATGCTCTTTAAGTCTTTAATGGTAATACTTTTCTCCAAATACTCTTTTCCTTCTTCAACACTGATATCTATTGTTTTATTTCTTGATGACTTCTTTTTCACTCGATTAACCCCTATCTTTTCACATTCACATCTTCTATTTTACCATAAAAATGGTAAGTAAGTCTTGATATAGCAGCAACACTAGCAGATTTTGCTAGTGTTGTTTGTTAATTAGTGCGACATATTTTCTTTTTGTTTCACATCTGTATCGCTATTACTCTCAGAAATAAAGCTTTGAATAATGGCCATGAAACGGTCGCCATAAGTGGTTA
>CAZLGI010000165.1:0-3976 GCA_964558995.1 uncultured Carnobacteriaceae bacterium
CATTTACTTTCTTCAATCGCGTCGTTGATGGTAATATTACTGTCTTCTGCCAAAATATATGGCACCATCGAATAGCTATAACTTTTAATAATACCAGGAATAATAAACAAAAACGTCCAAAAAAATGTATAAAGATCCACTAATAATAAAGCAGCAATATTTCTTCCCCAGCGATGATTCGAAAAGAGACTCTCTCCTGCGTCATAATAACGATTGAGTGCCAAGTCAAGTGACAAACGCGCCAATGGAACTGCCAGGACAAGTTGAATAACGTTAAGCCAGAATATATTTAGTTGCCTAACGTCGATCCCGTACTCTCTGGAATTATAGGATTGGATATAAGATGCAACAATAGATAAAATAGCTACAAGTAACCAGGGAAAGTAGTTCTTTCTAACATTCTCTCTCGCACGTAATTTTAAAAAAGAAATATTCATTAAATCCCTCCTTAATAATATCAATATATAGCTCTATTTTACCAAAGAATCGTGGATAATTGTGAAAAAGAAACAACTAAAAGCATGCATATGCTATAATGAAAAAGATAGGAAATAAGAAAGGTGGCCTTACGTGATGAGTTTTGATTTGGAACAGATTATCAGTTGGCAAAATGCCACAAATATATTGGATATCGTATTAGTTTGGTATCTTGTTTACAAGTTAATTGTCATATTAAGAGGTACCAGGGCAATCCAGTTGCTAAAAGGCGTTCTAGTCATTGCTTTAATTAAATTGGCTGCCGTTTTCTTGCAATTAGAAACAATCGATTGGATTATGAACCAAGTGATTCGCTGGGGAGTTGTCGCAGTAATCGTAATCTTTCAACCAGAAATTAGACGAGGGCTGGAACACCTAGGTAAAGCAGGTTTTCGTAATCGAGGCAATCAACTCGTACGTACGGGTGAAGTCTTTGTCCAAGAAGTCGACGAAGCTGTGCAATATATGGCCCGACGAAAAATTGGCGCACTCATTTCAATTGAAATAAACGATGTCTTGGATGAATATGTGCATACGGGTATACCGATTAACGGTGTGATGTCGAATCAGTTGCTCATAAATATTTTTATACCCAACACCCCCTTACATGATGGGGCGGTTATTGTTCAAAATTTCAAAGTTGCATCAGCGTCCAGTTATTTGCCATTGTCCGAAAACCCCCTTATTTCCAAAGAATTAGGAACAAGGCATCGAGCGGCAATTGGTTTAAGTGAAGTCAGCGATGCGTTGACGATTATTGTATCAGAGGAAACAGGCGGTGTGAGTATCGCTCACGAGAATAAACTTTATCGTGAGATGAATCGAGAGAAATTTGTTGAATACTTAACAGAACAATTTGTTTCAGATGATGAAGACGAAAACAATCGTCCGAATCTCGTTCAGGACCTACTGGATAATCTAAAATGGGGCGATTCAGAATGAGTAAAAACAATAAAAATAAAAGCTTATTTGAAAATGTCTGGGTGATTCGCTTAGTTTCTCTACTGATATCCCTACTTTTATTTGGTTATGTTTTTTCTGAAAATTATGGTATCACAACAATCAATCGAAATGACGCCATTAGCACGACTCGAAATGAGACGATATCCAATTTACCAGTTCAAATAAATATGGATACGGAACGTTATTTTATTTCTGGCTTGCCTGAGACGGTTGTGTTAAGTTTAACTGGTCCTGAGAGCGTCATTGCTCAAACATTATCAGCTAATGATTTCGATATCGTAACAGAAGACTTGGACTTATTAGGGCCAGGTCGACATACGATTCAAATCCGTGCTGAGAATTTGTCGGATGAATTGAACTATCAACTGACACCATCACGAGTTAACGTTGATATTGAAGAAAAAGTAACCATTGAAAGCGCAGTTGAAGTATTATTTGATACGTCTGCTTTAAGCGAAGAGTACATTGCGGGCGAACCTATTTTAAGCAATGAAACAGTGATGATTATCGGACCTGCTTCAACAATTGAACGGATCGAGCGTATTTATGTACGCGTTCCGACAGAGGGAAGCTTGACGGATAACATTGTTTTGGATACAGTCGTACAGGTTGAAGACGCCAATCGTAATAAATTAAATGTAACGGTTGATCCACAGCAAGTAGAAGTTGAAGTGCCAATTAATCCTTATGAGAAGAGTGTGCCGATTGAAATTAAACAAGCAGGCACGCCAGTTTCAGGAAGAGAATACACCTTAACAATCATAGGTGAATCTGATGTCATTTTAAGAGGAAGTCGAACACTTTTAGCAGACGTGGATGAAGTGATTGCTGAAGTGAATGTTTCTAATGTTCGCTCAAGTACAGTTGTGACGGTTCCAATCGATCTACCGTATCCAACTGTTCAAGCGACGCCTACCACGGTGGAGATCAACATAAAGGTTGATGTCACGCAAGCTGAATCACTCTTAAATCGCTCAGGAAATAATGAGAATCTTAGAACGAATAGCAATAATGACATTGAAAATGAAAACGACAGATAAACACTTGTTGTAATTAGAAATGAAGGAGACAACAATATGGGAAAGTATTTTGGAACGGACGGGGTTAGAGGGCTCGCAAATAGCGAACTAACACCGGAATTAGCGTTTAAGTTAGGCCGTTATGGCGGACATGTGTTGCAAACACACGCAGAAGATATTGAACACCCGCTAGTATTAGTTGGGCGCGATACACGAATTTCTGGACAGTTATTAGAACATGCCTTAATTTCAGGCTTATTATCAGTTGGTATTGAGGTCTTACAATTAGGCGTTGTTCCTACACCAGGAATTGCATATTTAACGCGTGTACAGGGCGCAGTTGCGGGAATTATGATTTCAGCTTCTCATAACCCTGCTCAAGATAACGGCATCAAATTCTTCGGAGCAGATGGCTTCAAGTTATCTGACAGCCAAGAACTTGAAATAGAAGCTTATCTTGACCAAGAAGAAGATACTTTACCACGTCCAGCAGCAGATGGTCTAGGAACAGTGGATGAGTATAAAGAAGGAATCTTAAAATATACATCACATTTACAAACAACGATTCAAGATGACTTATCTGGTTTAACAGTTTGTATAGATGGCGCAAACGGAGCAACAGCACCAATCGTAAACCGTCTATTCGCAGACTTAGAAACAGACTTTTATACGATGGCAACAAAGCCAAATGGTACAAACATTAACGATGGGGTAGGATCAACTCATCCAGAAAAATTACAAGCATTTGTAAAAGAAAAAAATGCCGATATCGGTGTTGCCTTTGATGGTGATGGTGACCGCGTGATCGCAGTTGATGAAAATGGCGATTTAGTTGATGGTGACAAAATTATGTACATTTGTGGTAAGTTCTTGAAATCTCGTAATGAATTGAAACAAAATACCATTGTTTCGACTGTAATGAGTAACTTAGGATTCCACAAAGCAGTTGAAGAAGAAGGCATGGTCGCACTGAAGACACAAGTAGGCGATCGCTATGTTGTCGAAGAAATGCGTAAAAATGGCTACAACTTCGGTGGCGAACAATCTGGACACGTTGTTTTCTTAGATATGAACACAACAGGTGACGGATTATTAACCGCTATTCAATTGATGTATGTAATGAAAGTAACTGAGAAAAAACTATCCGAATTAGCTGCAGAAGTTCCGATTTATCCTCAAGAGCTTGTTAACATTCGCGTAAGTGATAAAAATGGCGTCATGGATATTCCAGCCGTTAAACAAGTGATTGACGAAGTGGAAACTGAGATGGCTGGCAACGGTCGTATCCTAGTAAGACCAAGTGGTACTGAACCACTCTTACGCATCATGGCTGAAGCAGAAACCGATGAAAAGACTCACGAATACGTGACTCGAATCGCAGACGTTGTACGCCAAGAAGTAGGTATTGATTAAATCATAGAAATTCAAGTAGGCCGCAGAGATAATCTCTGCGGCTTTTTTGGTGGGATTATTTAATTAGAAGAATGGGTCACCTCCATATTCCGGTCTCTAAAGCT
>CAZLGI010000166.1:0-3925 GCA_964558995.1 uncultured Carnobacteriaceae bacterium
AATGTTGAAAACTTGAAGAAACTTGCCGATGTAATTCATGAAAAAAATACAAAAGCGATTCTACAAATTTTCCACGTCGGAAGAATGGGAACGCACGACACCTTGAAAGGTCAACAACCAGTCAGCGCCAGTGCGGTAAAAGCGTTGCGTGATAATGCTGAAATGCCATTGGAATTAACTCATGCCGAAGTGCTAGACATGATCAACGCATTTGGAGAAGCAACCAGACGTGCGATTGAAGCAGGTTTTGATGGAGTAGAATTACATGGCGCCAATACTTATTTAATCCAACAATTTTTCTCGCCACACTCAAATCGCCGAACAGATGAATGGGGCGGCACGCTAGAAAAAAGGATGGCTTTTCCTTTAGCTGTCATTGAGGCTGCGAAAGATGCCATTGAAAAGTACGCAGGCAAACCATTTATTTTAGGTTACCGCGTGTCTCCGGAAGAATTGGAAGAACCGGGGATTACTTTGGATGACACTCTAGCTTTATTAAACACTTTGAAAACCAAAAACTTAGACTACATTCACTTGTCGCTCGCGAATTACCAACAAACATCGATGCGAAACAAAGCAGAGAAGACAAATGTGCTAGAAAAAATAGCAGCTGAGATTGGCAATGACGTTCCGCTTATAGGCGTCGGACAAGTCCACACAGAAGCTGATGCGCGTCAAGTCTTAAAAAGCGGCGCAGCTTTGGTCGCGATCGGTCGACAATTAATTGTTGAACCAGATTGGGTTGAAAAAGTGAAACGTAACGAACCAATTCGCTCGGTTATTAAAAGCGGAGAACGAGATGATTTGGCAATTCCAGATATGATGTGGGAATACGTTCAAAGTCGTCCAGGCTGGCTACCAATAGAGTAAACGATTACGATTTCCTTCCAACGAAGATATACCAGAAGGGGTGTGTAACATTGAAAGCTCAAATAGAGAATCGGATTATCGAGGATATTTATTTCGTCTTCCAACCGATTGTACATACAACAAACGATTCAGAAGCAACAATTGATTCATATGAAGTCTTACTAAGATCGAAGCAAATATGCGGTTTTCCAGCACGTCTTTTTGCGGAAATTTTAAAGAGTAGAGAACATACCTATCATTTATTTAGAAAATACATGAAGATGGTGAGTCTTTTTATGGAGAATGTTCCTGATGTTAATTTAACGATTAATTTAAGTTATCAACAGCTAGCGCACTCTTCAACATGGAGGTTTTTAGTCAATTGTATCCAGTACAAGGATCGCCTGGTCATCGAATTTACCGAAAACACGCCAGAAGGTTTCGAAGGTAATAACTTTTTTATCGGAAAAGACTTAGAAAAAGTTCAAGAGCTAGGTTACCGTATTGCTTTGGATGATGTTGGCTCTGGTATGAACTCGATTCAATTTGTTAGAGAACATATCAAATATCTTTCTTGGATTAAATTATCAGTTTTGCCATTAACCAACATGGAGCGAAGTGAACTTCTCGAATACATTGGTAAGTGGGTAGATTTTGCCTCTCATAATCAAATCCGTTTAGTTGTTGAAGCAGTAGAAGATGAAGGTTTTGCGGATGAATTACGACAAAGAGGAATCAGTTACCAACAAGGTTATTTGTGGGGAAGAGCAAGTTCATTATAATCACTAATGAAAGTTTGTTGACATTCATAGTGTAAATTGATTTAATGAACATAATGATTGAAATCATTTTGTTCAATCATTCTGACTGTTTCTTCGATTCTAATGAAGAAACGAGAGAAAGGGAATTGCAATTTTGAGCTTAACTATCTTAGAAGAAAAAAAAAGCAACTTATATTTTGTTTTTCAACCGATAATAAAAACGAAATCTTCACAGGAGCATGTGGTTAGTTCTCATGAAGTTCTATTACGCTCAAAAGGCTTTAATTCTTTTCCAAATGATATTTTCATGGAATTTATTGCTCAAGAAGATACGAACGAACTCCTGTTAGAAGGCTATACCGAAATGATTCATGATTATATGCAGAAATTTCGTCAAACCGAATTATCCTTAAATTTACATCAGCAACAACTAATGTATGACTCAACTTGGCATTTTTTAGAATCGATTCAAGATCATGCCTCTCGAATAACGATTGAATTTACCGAATTCCTTCCTAAACTGCATGTGGAGGAAGGACAAACGATCCGCTGTTGGATGGGACGCATCAAACAAATGGGTTTTAAAATCTCATTAGATGATGTTTCTTGCGGTTTGAACAGTATGCAATTTGTTGTAGATCATATTGATTTAATTACAACGATTAAATTTTCTTTTTTACCATTTCAAATGTTGAAAATAAATACCATTCTCCAATTTTTGAAAGGATGGATTGGCATTGCCAACCAATATCAATTAAACCTTATTGTCGAAGCTGTTGAAGATGAAGAATTAGCTAACTTACTTCATAAAATGGGCGTCGGTTATCAACAAGGCTACTATTGGGGTCGTGGGATTGCATTATAGATACAATAACTTAATAAGAAAAGAAATCAGTGACAATTAAAAGAAGGAGGCCACTATGCTAGCAAACATGATTGCAAGTATTTCGATTATCATTTACCCGATATACGTTTATTTGCGCAAAAATAGAATTAAAGCAAGCTCTCGAGAATTAACAAAAGACCAAATAATCAAATACTCATTTGTTACTGTAATAGTAGGCTTCCTCTTGTCGCTTTTTTCATTTAAATATATGGGTTTAAGCTTTAGTTTACTGCCATTATTTTTTAGTATTTCAACAAAATATTTTGGTTGGAAAGTAACGATGCCCAGCATGTTAATCAGTGGAATATTTTTTGGTATCACTTTCCCTGTTTTACAAATCTGGCCAGTAGCATTAATTTACTTATTTTACATACAGACCCTTTACCCACTACAATTATATTTGGAAAAGAAATGGGATGAGTATAGTCAATTATTCGTTTTAGTCGCCTACAACAATCTGATGCTTTCAATTCTCTGTTATTTTATTATTCAAGACTTAACCTTACTACTTATATTTTATTTTATATCATCCTTGTTTAACTACATCATGCTTACGGCCTTATACTTCATAGTGAAAGACTTCAAACACCTTCACGAAATGATTGATTATGATTATTTGACCCGTTTGCTAAATGTGCGTCGCTTCAAAGAACGACTTGCTCGCTTAGAAAGTTTCCGAAATTTACCACTCACCATTACGGTTTTAGATATCGATTGGTTTAAGAGCTACAATGATGAATATGGCCATGATGCTGGAGATAAAATTTTATGGGGTGTATCCCAAGTTTTCGCAGCTTATTCTGCTGATGAAGTCACAGCTTATCGAATTGGTGGGGAAGAGTTCGGAATTATTACGAAAAATTTGAATTTAGAAGAAGCAGAACTCATTATCGCTGATATTATGGATAATGTGATCAATCGGCCAATTCCATTAGGTCGAGATAAATCTGTTTCTGTGACACTGTCAGTAGGTTTAATTTTTGTACATGACAATGAAACGATGGAACAAGCCTGGCAAAGAGCTGACCAAGCAATGTACACTGCTAAACGAAATGGACGTAACCAATTGTTTGTCGACCGAGGAACTTGTGGAAGTGAAGAGGAATTTAATCATACCTTTTCTGAAGTACATCAAATTAAATAAAATGAGACCCTTATTTTTTTTACGAAAAGTGTCTCTTTTTTTTGTTTTAATAACCCATTCAGACAAAAGTTAGTGAAAAGTAGAAAACAAAAGTATGTAAAAAGTGAAATGATAGTGGTATTATGTATTAATAAGCACTTTTTAGTCCAGTTATCTCGAAACTATAGTTTAATGTGTAATGAATGATAAAAAAACACTTTCCATACAAGAAGAAAGGAGTGACGCGATGAAACGACATAAAAAACTAGCAATTAAACGAATAATTCGTCACGAATCTGGCGTCAC
>CAZLGI010000167.1:0-3852 GCA_964558995.1 uncultured Carnobacteriaceae bacterium
CTTTTTTAGCGTCTCCCATCGCTTCATAATAGTCGGCAACTTTAGCATACAAAGTTGGATAGGCACTTTTCACATTGTCATCGTTTCTTTTGAAGGCAAAAAAGAGATGAGGGTTTGCAATTATTTGCTTTAAGTTGCGAGTCCGATTGATGTATTGTCATAATTTGAATCGGTTAGTGCTTTTAGGATAAAGTGAGCCGTGTCCGCACGTGAGATTGAGCTTGCTCTGTCTGGTACGTTTGTCGCCGACTCTCTGTAAACCCCTGTGAACTCTTTATCAGATAAGCTCATTGGACGAACAATCGTATAAGTTAAATCATGGGCTTTGAAATGTTCAATCGCGGCACGATGGTCGATTAATGGATTTTTCAACAATAACATAACGATTTTCCCCACTATGCCAGTTAGTTCTTTATGAACGCCAGCAGATGCCGTGTAAACAATTCGTTTGACGTTATGTTCTGTCATTCCAATCGCAATATTTTCCGCCATTTCTCGAAGCTCGGTAGAAGTTTTCATTCCTGTACTTGATCCTAAACACGACACGACTGCATCGTGTCCCGCAATCGCCGCAGTAACGTCTGGACGATTAAACGCGTCACCTTGAATAACGCTTAAATTTTCATGCGTTACTTCTAACTTAGTCGGTGTTCGTACGAAAGCAGTCACTTCATGCCCAGCTTCCAAACTTTGTCTCACAAAATGTTGGCCGACCCCACCTGTTGCACCAAAAACGATAATTTTCATAGTTGAACGCCTATTTTCTTTTTTGAATTAGTTTTCTAACTCTTGATACTCTACTTCTAAACCTTTTTTCACGCCTGGACGATCCGCAATACGCTTCGACCATTCCATCACGTGTTCGTACTCTTCAACGTTCAAGAATTTATCTGAACCTTTGTATAGATTTCCTAACGCCAAACGACCATACCATGACCAAATGATGATGTCTGCGATTGTGTAAGTATCGCCAGCGATATAAGGGCGTTTTGCCAATGTTTTGTCGAGTAAATCTAACTGACGTTTTGTTTCCATCGTAAAGCGGTCAATCGGATATTTCATTTTCTCAGGAGCAGATGCGAAAAAGTGCCCAAAACCGCCACCGACATAAGGCCCTGCTCCAACTTGCCAGAATACCCAATTCAGTGTTTCAGTACGTCCGTGAATATCTTTCGGAATAAAGTGGTCGAACTTCTCAGCTAAGTAAAGCAAAATCGAACCTGATTCAAAAATTTCTAGACGTGGGGTTTGACTTTGGTCCACAAGAGCAGGAATCTTCGAGTTAGGATTTATTTCAACAAAATCCGAACCAAATTGATCGCCGTCTCCAATATGGATTTTATACAGGTCGTAGTCTGCATCCACAACACCCAACTCTTTCAACTCTTCCAGCATAATCGTAATTTTAATGCCGTTCGGAGTTCCTAATGAATAAAGTTGCAACGGCGCATCTCCAACCGGTAATGTCTGATCAAAACGACTGCCAACTGTTGGACGATTGCCACCTTTTTCATTATTCTCGTCTTCCCACTGCCATACATCGGGTAATTTATAATCTGTCATTCTAACACTCCTTCAAATTATAGTAGTACTCTTATCATACTACTCAAAGGTCGATATGCACATGTTTTAGCTCCACATTCGGCGTATATTTGACGAATCTAGACATTCCATTATAAAATAGACTTAACAAAACAAAAGATAGAAGGGCGTTCATTGAGAAAAAAAGCATTAACGTTTCAGTTTACTAGTTGGATTTTTCTATTAACCGCAACTGCAGGATTTATGAATGCAGTCTCATTTATTTTATTTTCAGTTACAAACTCCCACCATACAGGGACTTTAACAAACGCGATGATTCTTTTGCTTGAAGGTGACTTTACGAAAGTGAGTCGTCTATTAATGATACCCCTCGCATTTTTGATAGGAGCCATTGCTAGTGGTTTCCTCTTTCCAGAACAAGTATTCAAATTTAAGCGTCGGTATGGCTACTTGCAACTTGGATCCGGAATCGCCATTGCAATCGGCAGTCGCTTTATAAACAATCCTTGGTGGATAGCGATGGGGACAGCTTTTATTTTAGGCCTACAAAATGGAATGTTTGTTTATTACAAAGGAATCATTGTGCGCACAACCCATATGTCAGGGAATCTAACTGATGCAGGTTTAGCAATTGGGAGACATTTAGCCGGAAAATCCACACAATTATGGAAAGCTCGTTTTCAATTCATGAATCTACTTTTTTTCCTATTAGGAGCTCTATTAGGTGCAAGCTTACTTATTCGAACGAGTGTTGATATCTGGCTTGTAGCAAGCGGCCTTTATTTATTTTTAGGCCTACTCTATTTCTTGCTCTACCATCATGTTAACCACTTGAAATTAAACGAAGAGCAATTATTTGATTATCTAAGCAAATGAGAAGAAAGATGCAGCCTTAGCAGCGATACAACATACGCCTCTAAAGCTGCTTTTCTTCATGACTTAATAATTGATAGCATCTACTAAACACTCAATCCATTCGTATGTTATGATTATTAACAAAACGCTTCATCGGAGGGTTCAATGACTAATCTTACTAAACGACTCACATTATATATCGTAGGCTTATTCTTTCTATCTCTTGCTGTCAGCTTTTCAATTTATGCAAGTTTAGGTGTTTCTCCAGGTTCCTCCTTATCGTATGCCTTTGCTCTGACAACAGGTTTATCTGTCGGAACAACCACGATTCTCTTAAATATCCTTTATATCGTTATCCAAATGGTTATAAAAAAACGCTTTGACTTGAGAGATGCCATCACACAAATGATTATTGCCTTTGCTTTCGGATTTTTTATCGACACGACTTTACTCCTTTTAAGAACCTTCCTACCTACTCCTGACGCGTTTCTATTAAAAGTGGTTTACCTCATGATTAGTCTGGTCTTAATTGGTGGCGGCTTGTTCGTTAACGTTAGCGCGCAATTCACCTTGATGCCTTATGATCAAATGACAAAAGTGATCAGTACTACGCTCAATAAACCTTTTAGTCAGGTCAAAGTGAAGGCTGACATGATAATCGTCACGATTGCCGGCTTAATCTGTTTAATTTTTCTACGTTCGTTCGGTTCTATCGGTGTAGGTACGGTGATTTCGGCCTTGTCGATTGGTACAATTATGGGCTGGTTCCACAATCGTTATCATAGCTCAATTGAAAAATGGATGACGCCAAGCAACAAAGAAATAGTCGATGCAAAAAAGTAACTAGACAAAAAGTGGCTGGGGAAAACTCAGCTCCAATTAAAAAGTCGCAAACACTTGAGCATTACTCAGTGTTTGCGACTTTTTTGTGGGCGCAGAATGCGTCAAACTATTATAAAAAGGAGTCAAGTTTGACGCATTATTTCGAAAATGCTTCAAACTTTAGTAAATCGGGCTTGAGTTTGACGCATTATAGGGAAAATGCGTCAAACTATAATAGTCAACAATACTCTCAGTAGCAACTACCCTGGCCGAATGGGCGAATGGCTAAGGTTATTCAAAGTCATTCCTTCAAAAATAAAAACCGCGATGAAACAGTCAAAATTCTGATTGTTTCATCGCGTATTTTTTATTTAGGCTGAGTATGTTTATACTATTCTTGCACTATTTCAATCTCCCCGACACCAATCGGCAAGGTTGTGTGCGGTCCGTATCCTTTTACCGTTCCTAAAACGGTATCCGGCAAATCAATCGTTTCTGGGACGCCGTGAATTAAAACGGTACGTGTTTCAAGTTGTAAGTCTTCTGACCCAAATTTCTCTTTGAACTTGGCTTTTAATTTACCAATTGGCACTTCAAATTCATACGTCCAATTGCCATTTTCATCTGAGCTAG
>CAZLGI010000168.1:0-3834 GCA_964558995.1 uncultured Carnobacteriaceae bacterium
CGATCTTTAATACCTGAATTCAGGTAGTTTTTTTCGTTTACTTTTGTATTAATCGCTTCAAGTTCGGCTAGATTTTTTACCGAAATTGCAACGTGATGTGTGCCTCCAATACCCATTTCTTCGATTGGATTCTTTTTGTCTTCGATTAAACGGATGTCTTGCTCAAAGAGCGCACCTGCTTGAGAAAGGATGATTGAAGGAAACATACCTTCTTGACTCTTGCCTACAACTTCTAAATTAAAGATGTCTTGTAGCACATTCGCGGTTGCTTCTGCATAACGGACACGTAAATGAACTGAAGCGATTCCGATAATCGCATGTTCTTTTGTAATTTCTGTGGTTTTACGACTGAAGTTTTCTGCTGGCATTTTCTTAATTGGCGTCATACCTAATTGGATGCCATCAAAATCTTCAAAACGTAAAATCTTACTGTCACCATAATCTTCCAACTCACAATTAAATGCACCAGCTTCATTCAGCCTTTTTTCCCAAAAATGGAGGGCTTCTACGGAAGGTACAGCGAATATTGTGCGCTCAATCGCGTTGCTGCCGAACACGCGGTCAATGCCACTTTTCATTTCAAAAGTGGTGAAATCAGTGCCTGGTCTACCTTTTGTATCAGAAAAAAACAAGTGATACATCTCAACGTCATCTTGATTGACAGTATTCAGCAGCAGTTCCAAGCCAAGCAAATGTGTGTAAAATTGGTAGGATTTTTTCGCGTCTCGATTTATTGCTGAGACATGGTGTATAATAGGGTGACTCATCCTTTTGAACACATCCTTAATTAAATTTATTGGAGGGACTCTCTTATGAAATATTTTACCATTCCTGGTGACTTAAAGAAATTCTTTGTGACCTTTCATGGAACTGGTGGCAATGAGTACAGTTTGCTTTCCGTGACGGGCGATGTCGATCCTGACGCGTCAATTATCAGCTTTCTTGGCGAAACAGGGATAGGTCGTTCGAGACGTTACTTTGACCCGCTTATTAACGGTCAATTACCACGCGAGAATGTTGATGAAAAAGTGGCTAAATTCTTGGATATGTGGGACAGTATTAAACCCACTGATGCGACTGTCACGTTCATGGGGTATTCGAATGGGGCTAATTTCATTTTGGCCATTTTGGAAAAAAGACCTGATATTGCGGATAAAGTTATTTTGCTACATCCATCTGATTTGGGTTACAAGTATACTGGTGGTTCTGATGCAGCGATTTTAGTAACGATTGGTGCAAGCGATACGATTTCGCTTCCTGGTGACACGATGAAATTGGTTGAAAAACTGAAGGATTCCTTCCCTGGAACGCGGATGAAGTTGCTTGATTCTGGGCATGAAATTAGTTCTGCTGAGATTGATTCAGTTGGGAACTTTATGAAACGCGGATAATTATTATTAAAAAACGGACAAGAGACTTTCTTGTCCGTTTTCGTTTTAAATAACTGTTGCTCCTAAACAATTGGTGAAGTGTTCCAATGCCCATTCGTGGCCTTTTTGATTAAAACTTGCCACGCCTTGTTCATGAACAACGATTTTGAAGCCTTGGTTATAGGCATCCATTGCGGTGTGTAAGATACAAATGTCCGTGCATACACCAACTAAGTGAATTTCTGTGATACCTCGCTCGCGCAATTTAATTGCTAAATCTGTTCCAGCGAAAGCTGAATAGCGAGTCTTGTCACGGTAAAGAACATTTTTTAAGTCTTTTACCTCTTGGTAGTAAGCTTCTAATTTACCATATAGCTTCCGACCAGGAGTATCCTTTAGATTATGTGGCGGAAATAATTTTGTCTCTGGATGATGCGGATCATTTTCTTCATGCAAGTCAATCATAAACGCCACAAAGTCGCCTTCTTTGACAAAGGTTTGGGTCGTTTTCAAAATATAATCATGCAAGACTTGCCCAGGCTCACCGCACGTCAGCGCGCCGTCTTCGGCGACAAAATCATTGGTGTAGTCAATATTCAGTAGTGCTTTTTTCATCGATTTGTCCTCCTAGATGTTTTTAAGAGTTATAACCAAAAATAATCGTGTAGTACAGAGTGTATATACTAACCAAAGTGATAATAATACCAGTAATGACACTAACCACAGCTGATAGCTTGCTTTGTTTTCGTATTTTGTAGCCACTTGTAATAAGAATAAGTCCACCGATTAAAAATACAATTTCAATTAAAAGAATTGGCCATCTAAGTTGAAAGGATCTCTGTATCAGGTCCATGTTTATCCTCTCACTCTCCTGCTTCGATTTCTTTTACTCGGCCAACGATGCCATCTTCAAGCTTAACTTTAATTCCGTGTGGGTGATTTGGCGAATTCGTTAAAAGCTTCGCCACAACCCCTTCAGTCAATTTCCCTGAACGTTGATCTTGTTTTTGAACTACTTTCACCTTGCTACCAATTTTTACGTCACTTCTTTTCGTACCATCCATTTCATCGTCCTCCTCGTTTTCTACCTAAATCATACCATCAAACGCTTGATTCTACATAAGAAAAGAGAGGGATTTTATCGATAAAGCCTCCAGAAGTGACAATCAGCACGTCCAAAATTCCTGGTTGTCACTTTTAGTGATAAGTTTAGTCGTTTTTTTACCAAGTGGGATGACCACCATTTTATTTCTTCTTCAAATCATCGCGATCCAATTTTTCTCGTCTTTCAGTCGATTTGATAAACATCGCTTGCATCGACTCATGGTCATCATTTTGAACAGCTTGTTTCATCAACTGAAACTGTTGGTCAAAGTCATCCATAGCTTTCAACAATTCAACCTTATTTTCTTGGAAAAGCTCCGACCAGAGTGTTTCGTTAATTTTTGCGATTCGGGTTAAATCGCGGTAGCTGTCCCCGATAAAGTGAACCGTATCGCGCTCTGGATTGTCACTATTAATTAGAGCGACTGCAATCGCATGGCAAAGCTGACTCGTGAAGCCAATCATTTCATCATGCTTTTGTGGGCTCACAATCGACACTCGCTTGAAACCAAGGCGATTCAGTAAAATTTCTAGGGTCTCAATGTTCTCTGCTTTATTGTCATCGGTTGGGGTTAATAAATAGTTCGCACCCTTAAAGACCGATGCATCCGCGTAAGCATAGCCCCGGTGTTCCCTTCCGGCCATTGGGTGACCGAAAATGAAATCAACGTCAGCTGGAATGTCTTCTGCCATCTGTTCCATCAAGGCTCCTTTTACGCCTGCCGTGTCTGTCACAATTGCACCCGGCTTGAATTCAGTTTTGTGCTTTTTGACAAACTCTTTCATTGCCTTTGGATACAGTGCGAAAATCACAATGTCTGCTTGCTGTAAAATGGTTTTATTTTCCGTTTCGCCAGCCTCAATAACCCCTTCGTTAACCGCAACCCGAATCGTTTCTGGATTATGATCAATCGCCAAAACACGTTCTCCAGCCACTGGATTTTCTTTAATCGCCTTCGCAAAGGATCCACCAACAACACCCAAACCAACAATCGCAATAGTAGTCATAATTTATTTTCCCCTCTCGTTTATAAAAAGAAACCCTGCCTAGAAAAAGCCTAAGCAGGGTTAAAAAGTTTATTTAAGCCGCTCGTCTATTTCTACGCGGCTATTGTTGCACGTTAATCAAGCCACTCTAGATATGAAAGTTCTTCACTGTTCATACCCAAAGTGTGGATACGAACTTATCTATAGTAGCCATAATATAGAGATACGTTGTTCGTTTGCTTGATCGTCATGACAATTCCTCGTTTCCTAATGTTGTCTTATATGGTAGCTGATTAAAATGAAAAGTACAAGAGTTTTTTAATGGTACCTTAACTTTAGGTTGTTGGGCCAGATTTTTTCTTCACAACTGGAA
>CAZLGI010000169.1:0-3821 GCA_964558995.1 uncultured Carnobacteriaceae bacterium
GAGTCTACTTGAACGAAGTTTGCTTACTTCGTTCAAGTACCACTAAAATTTTAGTTAACTTGAACGAACCTGTAAAAAACGCAAAGCAAAAAGGCGGCAAAATGCTTAAGGTCTCACTCCTGCTTCCTTGTGGATTTTTTTGGTACAAGAGGCTTATAACAGTTTGGGAGTGAGGGATGTCATTTAATAAACGTTGCAACATATTTACAAATCGGTCCTTTGATTTACGAACAGTCGCAACTGGAGAAAGTGATGCGCTCGTTCGAGTCTAGCACGGCCAATGTATTTGCGAGACATCCCTTTTCTGGTTATGGGAAGGGAAAGTGGGCAAATGACAGTTTGTGGCATTAAACCACTTCTCTCCTTAGTCAAAATGAAAGAGAAGCTAGGCTGCATGACAGCTTTGCTTCTCACTTTTTGATTGCTTAATTCTTTCGCTTGATTCTGGACGTAACGTATTGGTAAACGGCCTCTCGTTCTGATCCTAACACTTTGTTCGTGAGCATAAAGCCGTGTTGGACAGAAGAATGAATAATTAGCATGTTTGCTTTTGGGGAAATTCCTTTGACGTTTTGCCATTTGATGTGCGATTGTTCTTGATTGGTGAAGACGTGAATACCTTTTTCATCCAAACTGATGACCATGTCTTGCGGCAAGGCTGCTACTTGTTTTTTGGCACGCTGATAGATGAGGAGCGGCTGAATCACGGTAAACAATCCGATACCAAGCATCATCAACACCCGCCACGTCATGTGAACCTCGCTCCAAAAAGTGACGGCCACCGCAATTATGGCGACAGTAAAAATGATGTTACAAACCCCTACCAACGAGCGGTAAATGGTAGACATGGAAAGCAGCCACAAATCAGCCGCTTCTGTTTGATAGTTAAACTGATACTTCATATTATCCCTACTCAAATAATGATGGCAGCCAGAGACTAATTGCTGGAATGAACGTAATGAGCAACAAGGTAATAATCATTAAACCGTAGAATGGTAACGTTGCTTTTACAATTTTTTCCATCTTCACACCCGAAACGGCAGAGCCGATAAATAGCACCGCTCCAACAGGTGGTGTCAGTAAACCAATCCCTGTGTTCAAGACAATCATGATCCCGAATTGAATCGGGTCAATCCCGATGGAAGTAGCAATCGGCAGAAGGATTGGGGTGGCAATCAAAATGATTGGCGCCATATCCATAATCATTCCCAAAAAGAGTAAAATAGCATTCAACAACAAAGCAATCAAAATCGGATTGTCCGTCACGCCTACAATAGCATTTGCTGCCAAGGTAGGTACATTTAGACGGGTCAACATGTAGCCAAAAATACTGGATGTAGCAATCAAAATCAGTACAATCGACAAGGTGTGGATACAATCATCCAACACGCGCCAAACACCTTTCCAATCCAAGCCTTTGTAGATGAAGACACTAACAATCAAGCTGTAAATAACTGCAATCGCAGCCGATTCAGTCGCGGTAAACGCCCCGCCAACCACACCAACCACAACAATTAATACTGAAGCAAGTGCCCAGAAGGAGACACTCAAATGTTTTAAGAAAACGCGAAAGGAGAATTTATCCCCCGTTGGATAGTTACGTTTGACAGAAATAATGTAAGAACCAATCATCAAAGATACTGCCAAAATAGCAGCTGGCATGTAACCGGCCAAGAACAAGCTGCCCACCGAAATCCCGCCGGCAGTTGTCGCATAAATAACCATGTTGTGACTTGGAGGCACTAACAAACCTTCTACGGAGGATGTGATGGTAACCGCTGTTGAGAAATCATCATCATATCCCTGCTCCACCATCATCGGAATCAACAAGCTTCCTAATGATGCTGTGTCGGCAGCGGCAGACCCGGAAATCCCACCAAAGAAGTACGACGCAACGATATTAACCATCGCCATCCCGCCGCGCATCCAGCCGACAACTGAATCAGCCAGCTTAATGAGTTTATCAGAAATCCCTCCCGATCCCATCAGTATTCCCATCGTAATGAAGAAGGGCACAGCCATCATACTGAAGGAACTGATGCCTCTTACCATTTGTTGGGCAACGGTCGTAAGGGGTAAGCCTTCATATAGCAACGTAAAGATTGAAGCCAAAGCAACGGCATAAGCAATTGGAAAACGTAATAATATCATTAAGAAAAAGCTGCCCAATAAAATGAGTATCGCCATTGATTGTTGATCCATTAGGATTCCTCCTTCACAATAAAGAATTCTTTGAAATGTCCATAAATCGATTCAATTAAAAACAACAACATCGCAAGACCGGCTAACGGAATCGGAAAGTACATCCAAAAACGTGATAGGAAAGGCATACTCACATAGGTCCCTCTGCCCCCGATTTGGATTGCATACTGCCAGCCAACAACCATCATGACAATGGCAAGTCCCATTACAGCAAAATCAGCGATAATATCTAACGTTATCAGGACTTTAGGCGGCAAGACGTTATCGAATGCTGTCATGCGGATGTGTGCCCGCCGTCTAATTGCCAAGGCAGCCGAAAGTACCGCCATATAGGCCATGAGTGTCAGTACAACTTCCTCACTCCAAGCGGGATCGGGAATGAATGGCACGAAGCGTCCGGCAACTGCCATGGAGGTAATCAAAATATCTGCTATCAACAACAATTTACATAAAAGAAGCACCACACGATAAATAATGTCATAAAAAGGTTTGACTTTATCAAAGGTTTGAAAGAAATTATTCATGCTATACCCTCCTGTTCTACTACTATGTGTCGGTTAAGTAATAAAAAACAGCACAAAGGAAATACCTCTGTGCCGTTCTGTCGTCGCCAACACATTGTATACTATTGCATATCGACAATTTGTTGATAAAGTTCAGCATATTCCGCAGTATGTTCTTCTACTACATCAGCAACTGCTTCCTGCCAAGGTGTCACGTCATCCACATCGACAACATTTACCCCTTCTGCTCTCAACGATTCTAATATTTCGTCTTCTGCTTTTTGGGAAAGTTGGCGATTGAATTCAGAGGTATACTCGCCAGCTTCCATCAGAATATCTTGTTGTTCAGCCGTCAAACTATCCCAGGCTTCATCCGTAATGATAACTTGGATAGCACCAAGTGTATGGCCGTCTAAAATCAAGCTTGGTGCCACCTCTTGAAAAGCATTTGTCGCGTAGTTAGCAATTGGTTGCTCTGCACCATCAACTACACCGGTTTGAAGAGCGGAATATAATTCACCAAACGAAACAACCGTTGGTGAAGCTCCAAGCCCTTGAACTAATCCATTCATGATTGGGTCATTGGACACGCGTAGCTTCATACCTGCTATATCTTCAATTCCCTCGACCGGATCTACGGTAAAGAAGTGACGGAAACCTTCCTCGCCATAGAACAAGCCTCTGACACCAGTTCCATTTTCATGCGGTTCCATCAGGAATTCAGGTGCTAAATCAGAGGTCGCAAAATTCCAGAAATGGTCACGGCTGACAAATGTATAAGGAATAGAAAGTAGAGATGATTTCTCGCCGCCGTAACTAGTTAAAGCAAACGCAGAAATCCGAGACATATCAATGGTCCCACCGCCGCCAAGCATCGTATCTAATACATCATTTTCTGATCCGAGTACTCCGCTGGCTTGAATTTCAATACGGATTTTCCCTTCCGATAGTTCCTCTACTTTTTCTTTGAAGGCTGTATCGGTTTGCCCTACAATGGAATCTAACGGGTTTACTTCCGCAAATACAAGTGTGACTTCTGGTTCATTAGCAGGTGTTGTTGTATCCTCGTTCCCGTTGACACTCGACTGGGTTGTTTCATCTGTGTCACCACCATCA